>SKNK01000064.1 GCA_007120565.1 Nitriliruptoraceae bacterium
CGCCCGTTCGACGATGCGGACCTTGAGCTCCGGTGGGAGGCGCAGCGTCAAGCGTGCGCTGTGGTCCTCACTCGGCGCCGAGGACGGCGCCACGTCGTGCACGACCACGACCGGCGGATCGGCGCCGATGCGGACCTCGACATGGGCGTCGTCGAGCTGCGCCGAGAGCTCCGTTGCGACCCCGGAGAGCAGGTCGAGCAGGGCGATGCGGAGACCGTCCTCCAAGGCTGCGCCGATCCGGGCGCCGGCGTCGGCCACCTCGTCATCCCCGAGAGCGACCAGTTCGTCCAGCCGGCGCCGGACCGCCGCGATCGTCACGTCGAGCATGGGCGCTCCACTCCGTCGTGGTGATGTCCAAGGTGACAGTAATGCGATGTCGTTATGATGTCATTGTGGCATCAACGCGCCCAGGTGTCAACCGGCACCTCCGGGTACGCCGGTTGGCCAGTCTTCGCCCTGTTCGGAAGGTGTCGGTTCGGAGGGCTGGGCCGTATGGCCCTACTCTCGTCTCCTCGCCGCTTCCGGGCCTCGTCCCGTGCGCCCGACCATCTGGAGTTCCACCCGTGAGGATCCTCGTTGCCGACCCGCTGGCCGATGCCGGCATCGCTGCACTCGCCAACCACCACGATGTCGATGTCAAGACCGGGCTCGGCAAGGAGGAGATCCTGGCGATCGTCTCGGCCTACGACGCCGTGGTCGTCCGCTCGCAGACGACCATCGACGCCGATGTGTTCGCGGCCGCCACCAACCTCAAGGTGGTCGCGCGGGCCGGTGTCGGCCTGGACAACGTCGATGTCGAGGCGGCGACCCGTCACGGGGTGATCGTCTGCAACGCGCCCCAGTCCAACGTCGTGTCCGCCGCCGAGCACACCGTCGCCCTGCTGTTGTCGCTCGCTCGCAACATCCCGCAGGCAGACGCCGCTCTGCGAGCCGGACGCTGGGAGCGGTCGTCGTGGACCGGCACCGAACTGCAGGACAAGGTCCTCGGGGTCCTCGGGCTCGGTCGTATCGGGACGCTGGTGGCACAGCGCTGTCACGCCTTCGGGATGCGGTTGGTCGCCTACGACCCCTTCGTCGCCCCGGACCGTGCCGCTCGGCTGGGGGTCGAACTCCTCCCGACGGTGGATGACGTGCTGGCCCGTGCCGACTTCGTGACCGTGCACCTACCGAAGACCCCCGACACCGTCGGGATGCTCAACGCCGATCGGCTGGCCCTCATGAAGCCGACGGCGCGGTTGCTCAACGTCGCTCGCGGCGGCATCGTCGTGGAGGACGACCTGGCCGAGGCCTTGCGCAACGGGGTCATCGCGGGTGCGGCGATCGACGTGTTCGAGGCAGAGCCGACCACCGAGAGCCCGCTGTTCGCGTTGTCGAACGCGATCGTGACCCCTCACCTGGGGGCCTCCACCGAGGAGGCGCAGGACAAGGCTGGCACCCAGGTTGCCGAGTTCGTCAACCTCGCCCTCGCCGGGGAGTTCGTCTCGTCCGCCGTCAACGTCCAGGGTGGGGTGATCGACGACGTCGTCCGCCCCTACCTGTCCCTGGGAGAGAAGCTCGGACGCATGCTCACCGGGTTGGCTGCCGACGGCATCGGAGGCGAGGTCACGGTGGAGTACCTCGGCGATCTCGCGGCGGCGGATGGTCGCTTGATCGCCCTGTCGGTGCTCCGTGGCCTGCTCGGCCCGGTCTGCAGCGAGCCCGTCACCTTCGTCAACGCCCCGTTGCTCGCCGAGGAGCGAGGCCTCCACGTACGCGAGGTCTCGGATCCCCAGAGCGAGGACTTCGTCTCCGTCCTGCGGGTCTCCGGGGTCGCTCGTGATGGTCGGACGATCCGGGTCGCCGGGACGCTGCTCCATCCTGGCGATCGGGAGCGGGTGATCGAGGTGTGGGACACCCCCGTCGATCTCCAACCCGCCGAACACATGGCCTTCTTCCGCTACGTGGATCGCCCCGGGGTGATCGGCACGATCGGTATGGGCTTCGGCGAAGCGGGGATCAACATCGCCGCCGCGCAGGTCGGCCAGCTGGACGACAGCAACGAGGCGATCATGTGCCTGTCCCTGGACGACATCGTTCCGCGTGAGGTGATCGACGACATCGTCACACGCATCGGCGCGACCGAGGGGCGTGGGGTCAGCCTCCACTGACCGACCTCGGAGCGGACGCCTGCCAGCGCGGGGTCCTCGACCTAGACTCGTCCCCCGGCGTCCCGACGCGACGCGCCGACCGTCGTACGTGACCAACCCCTGACCTGGAGTACCTCGTGGCCATCGCGATCGTCTTCCCTGGACAGGGATCGCACCGTGCGGGTGCCTTGGACCCGTGGGAAGGGCACGCCGCCCTCGGGGTCCTCGACGAGGTCAGCGCCGGGCTCGGTCGCGACGTCCTGCCGCTCACCCAGGATCCAGGTGCCGGGGGACGCACCGCCGACGCCCAGCCCGCGATCCTCGCGGTCTCGCTGGTCGTCGCACGTGCTCTGAAGGATGCGGGTGTCGTGCCCGATGTCGTCGCCGGTCACAGCCTCGGCGAGTTCACGGCGGCGATCCACGCGGGATGCCTCTCGGTTCGTGACGGGTCGGCGCTGGTCGCGGCCCGAGGTGCTGCCATGGGGGAGGCGTGTCGCGAGAACCCCGGCACGATGGCCGCGGTCGTCAAGCTCGATCCCCAGGCGGTCGAGGTGCTGGTCGAGGGCATCGATGGCCTGGTCATCGCCAACGACAACGCGCCAGGTCAGGTCGTGGTTGCGGGTACGCCCGATGCGGTCGAGGCGGTCAAGGGCCGGGCACGCGACGCCGGGGGTCGAGCCCTGCCGCTCGACGTCGAGGGAGCCTTCCACTCACCAGCGATGGCCCCTGCCGTCGATCCCGTTGCGGCGGCGATCGCGGACCTCGACGTCGCCGATCCGACGATCACCCTCGTGAGCGGTTCCACGGCTGCCCCCTTGGTCGATGCCGCCGCGGTCTCTGCTGCCCTCGTCGATGGCATCCTCGCGCCGGTACGGTGGCGTGAGGTGCAGGAACGTCTGGTCTCCCTCGGGGTGACCGAGGTCGTCGAAGCGGGCCCAGGGGGAGTCCTCGCCGGGTTGGTGAAACGCACGATCCCCGATGTCCGAGCCCACAAGGTGGAGACCCCGGACGACCTCGACGCCGCCCTCGAGGCCCTGGGCTCCGATGCGGCCGCAGGCGACTGATCGCACGATGTCGTGCCGACCGGAGCCGATCCGGAACCGGCCAGGAACCAGGAGGTTGGTCGATGCCACGTCACGTACCCCGGGACGGTGATCGCTGATGACGTTGCCTGTCGCCATCGCCGGCCTCGGCACCTACCTGCCCTCCAAGGTGGTCACCAACGATGATCTCGCCGAGGTCCTCGACACCTCCGACGAGTGGATCCGAACCCGAACCGGGATCCGGCAGCGCCACGTGCTCGCCGAGGACCAGGCGACGTCCGATCTGGCGGTTGAAGCCGGCAAGGCGGCCCTGGTGGACGCCGGTCTGGGCATCGAGGATGTCTCTGCGGTGGTCGTCGCAACCACCACGCCGGACCACCCCGTTCCGGGGACCGCGCCACTGGTCGCGGCTGCGCTCGGAACCGAGGTGGCCGCCTTCGACATCAACGCCGCCTGCACCGGGTTCATCTACGGCCTGCGTGTCGGGGGTGCGATGGCGGCCACCGGCGATCAGGCGGTGTTGGTGA
>SKNK01000409.1 GCA_007120565.1 Nitriliruptoraceae bacterium
GAGGTCTACTTCTACGGGCTGCGCAACCCCTGGCGCTTCACGATCGACGATGGGCTGGTCTACATCGCCGACGTCGGCCAGGAGGACGTCGAGGAGGTCAACGTCGTTCCCATCGATGCGGCTGGCGCGAACTTCGGTTGGCCGGTGCTCGAAGGGACGCTGGAGTTCTACGGCGGAGAGGCACACAGCGAGCTCACCAACCCCGTGCGGGAGCTGCTGCACGATGACGGTCACTGCTCGATAACCGGAGGGGAGGTCTATCGCGGCACCGCGATCCCCGAACTCGCCGGACACTACTTCCACGCCGATTGGTGCCGGGGACTGGTCGAGTCGTTCCGCTACCAGGACGGCGAGGTGGTCGACATCGTCGACTGGACCGAGGAGCTGGAGGTCGAGATGCCCTCGAGCTTCGGCGTCGACCGCGATGGCGAACTCCTGATCGTCGACTGGGGTGCCTCGGCGCTGCTGCGGCTCGTCCCGATCCGCTGACGGGCGTCCCCCCGGGGGGCGAGCCTTCCTCAGCCCCCGTCCTCGATAGCCGCGGCGAACCGCTGCATCGCTCCGATCCAGCGGTCGGGGTCTGCGGCCTTCTTACGGTAGTGCTCCGCGACCTGCGCATGCGGCAGGATCAGGAACCGTTCCTCTGCCATGCCATCGATCACGGACTGGGCGACGTCCTCAGGCTGAAGCACCTCGGCAGCGCTGCGCACGATGCGGCTGGAGAGGCTGTTCCCACCATCACCACCGTCGAGCAAGGCGGTCGCCACACCTTGGGGGCAGAGCGCGCTGACCCGGACACCCTGCGGGCCGTAGGTCACCGCCAACCACTCCGCGAAGGCGACCGCCGCATGCTTGGTCACCGAGTACGGAGCGTCACCGACCATGGTGAGCAAGCCTGCCGCTGAGCAGGTCGCGACCACGTACCCGCCGCCGCGCTCGACCATCCCCGGGATCGCGGCTTCGGCGGCGTGCACGTGCGCGAGAACGTTCACCGACCACGACCGATCCCAGGTCGCCGCGTCGGCGTCCAGCCCTTGGGCGGTACCGATCCCAGCGTTCGAGCACAGGACATCGACAGCGCCGAAACGGGCCTGCGCCGAGGCGACCATCTCGCGCACCGCGTCAGGGTCGGCGACGTCGACGGTCTGCGCCGCCGTGGGGGTCCCAGCCGTCGTCAGTTCGCTGGCCAGGGCATCGACCGCTGGACCATCGAGATCCACGAGGAACAGGCCGGCCGCTCCCTCCTGAGCGAACCGGTGGGCCATCGCCGCACCGATCCCGTGCCCGGCACCGGTGATCAGCGCCACCTTCCCATCGAGCTCCATCGCCGCTCCCCTTCATGTTCTTCGCCCGTGCACCTCCACCCTCCGCTAGGTGAAGGGAGCTGACAGGCGGGCGTCATCCTGGACGATCGTCGTCCTGCTCCGCCATCAGCCGCTCGAGCGCCGCACGGAGCCCGGCCGGCGCACTCGTCGGCCGGCCCTGCAGGTCGGTCATCGCGGCGCGCACGTCGTTGGTCGCGATGACCTCACCGTCACGCAGCATCTGCTGGTTCCACGTCGAGGACACGCGCCGAAGGTCGGTGATGGAGCTGGTGATGGTGACCTCGTCGCCGGAGTAGGCCGGCGCCAAGAAGCGCACCCTTGCCTCGACGACCACGATGTGGTGGCCGAGTTCCTCCAGATGCGGGAGCCCGAAGCCGATCCGGTCCAGCAGTTCCACGCGGGCCTGCTCGAAGTAGTTGAGGTAGACCCCGTGGTTGAGATGCCCGTAGGGGTCGAGCTCGTGGAACCGAACCTGGATGGTCGTCACGTCGTCCTACCGCTCCCGTCGTCGACCGCGGCGAGGCTAGTAGCACCCGACCTCGAACCCGCACATCGGACCGGCTACTGCTCTACGGTCTCAGCGAGGCAGGGCCGACCTGTCTCCCCGACCGGACGCACGGAGGAGAGGCGCATGTTCCGCAGAGAGGCGGAAGCAGCCAGCGCGTCGGCCCGGCGCGAGCTGCAGGGCCGACGGCTCCACGAGCTGGTCCAGCGCCTGGCCGGGTCGAGGAGCGACTTCTGGCGCGAGCGGCTCGATGGCATCCCACCGGCATCGATCCGATCGCTCGAGGACCTCGGCTCTCTACCGTTCACCCTCAAGTCCGATCTGCGCGACACCTATCCGTGGGGGATGTTGGCGGTCCCGCGATCACTCGCGGTCCGGGCACATGCTTCGTCTGGCACCAGCGGGAAACCAACCATCGTGGCTTACACCTCCCAGGACATCGGCGTCTGGTCCGAGGTCGTGGCGCGATCACTGGTGTGCGCAGGTGCCCGCGCCGATGACGTGTTGCACGTGGCCTACGGCTACGGACTGTTCACCGGTGGACTCGGACTGCACTACGGCGGCGAGAAGCTCGGTGCCACGGTCGTTCCGGCGTCGGGTGGGAACACCGACCTCCAGCTTCGCCTCCTGAGCGACCTCGGCGCCCATGGCCTGGCCTGCACCCCGTCCTTCGCGATGCTCTTGGCCGAGAAGGCCCATGCCGAGGGGCTCGCGGGACTGCAGGTCCGCTACCTGGTCTGTGGTGCCGAACCCTGGTCGGAGGGGTTCCGCACCAAGCTCGAGGCAGCCTGGACCGAGGTGACCGACCACGAGGTGATCGCCCGCGACATCTACGGCCTCTCCGAGGTGATCGGCCCCGGTGTCGCGATGGAGTGCGCGGAGTCACCAGGCAACCTCCACGTGTTCGATGACCACTTCCTCCCCGAGGTCCTCGACCCCGAGACCGGCAAGCGCGTTCCCGACGGTGAACGTGGCGAACTCGTGCTCACGACCCTCACGAAGGAAGCCCTCCCGGTGATCCGCTACCGCACCGGCGACATCACCTCGCTGACCCGTGGCACCTGCCGTTGCGGTCGCACCCATCCTCGTATCGCCCGGATCGAGGGCCGGACCGACGACATGCTCATCATCCGTGGCGTCAACGTCTTCCCGCGTGAGATCGAGACGGTGCTGTTGGAGTCGGAAGCACTCAACGGTGCCTACGCGATCGTGGTCGATCGGCGCGAGACGATGGCGCGACTGGACATCCACGCCGAGGTCGCCGGGTCCACCCTGCCGGAGGGGCTCGACGAACACCTCCGCGACGTCCTCGCACGCCGGCTCCGGGTCAACCCTCGCGTGACGCTCCACCCCGAGGACACGCTGCCGCGCACGGCGGTCGGCAAGGTCAAGCGGGTCTTCGAGCGGGTGGATGACACCGATCCCCTCGGGCTGCCCGACCGAGGCGAACGGTGAGCGACCCGACGCGGCACCTGCGCAACCAGGCACAACTGATCACCTACGTCGATCGGCTTGCGGGCGACCTCGATGGGCTCGGCAGGCTGCTCGCCGGAGCTCTGCGTGGAGCCTTCGGCGGGGTCCACCTCCTGCCCTTCTTCGACCCGATCGACGGTGCCGACGCCGGGTTCGATCCGGTCGACCACCGAGAGGTCGATCACCGGCTGGGAACGTGGAAGGACGTCGAGGCACTCGGCGAGGACCTCCCGCTGGTGGCGGACCTGATCGTCAACCACATCTCCGCGCGCTCACCGCAGTTCCTCGACGTGCTCGCCCACGGGGACGACTCGCCGTATGCGCCGATGTTCCTGACCTTCGACGCGGTGTTCCCCGACGGCGCCACAGAAGCAGACCTCCTCGCCATCTA
>SKNK01000089.1 GCA_007120565.1 Nitriliruptoraceae bacterium
CACTCGGGGTCCCGTCGAGGGTGGTGGGGGAACGCGTCGGCGACACCCGGATAGGTCAGCTCCCCACCAGAGACGTTCAACGCCCCCTTGAGCTTCGGTGAGACATCCGACGTGCCTGCATGTCCTTGCGCGACGTCCTCCGCGAGGTTCAACAACCTCGGCGTCACCGCGGCGGACAACGCCGCCGACGCGGTTCGGGGGAACTGCCCAGGCACGTTGGTGACGCAGTAGTGCAGCACGCCGTGTTCGAAGTAGGTCGGATCGCCCAGCGAGGTGGGACGTGCGGTCGCGATGCAGCCACCCTGATCGATCGCCAGGTCGACGACCACCGAACCGGGACGCATGGATGCGACCTGTTCCTCGGACACCACGACGGGCGCTCGTGCCCCGGGGACCAGCGCCGCCCCGACCACGACGTCAGCTTCTCGGACGTGCGCGCCGACCAGCTCGGGCTCGCTCACCTGCGTCGCGTCGATCGTGCCGTCGAGGTGGTGGTCATAGAGCCGCTGGAGATCGATGTCGACCCCCGTCACGTGGGCATCCAGCCCACGCAGCCCACGCGCTGCCATCGTCCCGGCGACGCCAAGCCCGATGACGACCGCCTTGGCCGGCGGCACGCCAGCTGCGCCTCCCGCCAGGGTGCCCGATCCACCGTTCGCCGCCGAGAGCTGGGACGCCCCGACGATCGCTGCCGCCCGGCCGGCGATCTCCGACATCGGAGCCAGCAGTGGCAGGCCGTGACGATCCTCCAGGGTCTCGAAGGCGTACGCGTGACAGCCCGAAGCAACCAGCGCGTCGGTGAGATCAGGCTCGGCAGCCAGGTGGAGGTACGCGAACAGGGTCAGGTCGTCTCGGAAGTAGCCCTGTTCGCCGGTCTGAGGTTCCTTGACCTTGACGACGACGTCGGCCCCCCAGACCTCGCCGGCGTCCGGGACGAGCTTCGCGCCCGCCGCCTCGTAGGCCTGGTCGCTGAACCCAGCCCCCTCGCCAGCACCCACCTGCACCAGAACACGGTGCCCTCGTTGGATGGCCAGCGCGACCGCTGACGGGGTCAACGCCACGCGGCGTTCACCCTGCTTGATCTCGGTCGGTAACCCGATCGTGACGCTGTCCATGGTCGTGCTCCTTCAGCTGCGCATGTGGTCGTCAGCCTCGGCCAGTACCTGGTCGAGGATCCGGATGATCTCGCCGAGCTCGTCCCTGGTGGCGATCAGCGGCGGCGACAGCTGGATCGCCGGCTGATCGCGGTTGTCCGCCCGGCAGATGAGGCCGAGCTCCAGCAGACGACCCGAGAGGAACCCGCGAAGCAGCCGCTCCGACTCCTGGTGGTCGAACGCGACCTTGCGCTCGCGGTCCTTCACCAGTTCCAGCGCCCAGAAGTAGCCGGTCCCTCGCACGTCGCCGACCATCTCGTGACGGTCGTACAAGCCCCACAGCTGCTCTCCCAGCCAGGGACCGTTCGAGCGTACGTTGTCGAGCACGCCCAACTCGTCGAAGAGATCCAGGTTGGCGAGCGCGACCGCGGCAGCCACCGGATGGCCTCCCCAGGTCGACCCATGCAGGTACATCGAGGTGGTGTCGGATCCGAGCACGTCGCCGAGATGCCGGCGGAAGCCGACCCCGCCGAGCGGCTGGTACGCCGAGGTGATCCCCTTGGCGAAGGTGATCATGTCCGGCAGGTAGCCGTAGGCCTCCGCTCCGGTCCAGTAGCCGAGCCGACCGAAACCACAGATCACCTCGTCGGACACCATCAGGATCCCGTACTCGTCACAGATACGGCGCACCTCCTCGAGGTAGCCCTCCGGCGGCGTGAGGCAACCCCCGGCGTTCTGGACGGGCTCGACGAAGATGGCGGCGATCTGATCCGGACCTTCGGCCTGGACGATGTCCTCGATCGAGCGTGCACACGCCAGGTCGCAGGGAGGGCACTGCTGCGAGGAGGAGCAGCGGTAGGGGTTGGTCGCGGGCGCGTGGAAGTGGCCCGGTCGGACCGGTTCGAACATCTTGCGCAGTGCGGGCAGCCCCGTCAGACCGAGTGCTCCGAAGCTGGTCCCGTGGTAGGCGAGGTTCCGGGAGATGAACTTGTACCGGTCCTCGCCCCGCATGCGGTGGTACTGGATCGCCAGCTTCATGGCAGACTCGACCGCCTCCGACCCCGAGTTGACGAAGAAGAAGTGATCGAGGTCTCCGGGGAAGCGCTCGGTGAGTTCCGCTGCCAGGTCGATCGCCGGTTGGTGCGACCACCCCCAGTTCGTGGCGAAGGGCAGGATCTCCAGCTGCTTGGTAGCCGCGTCGACCAGCGACTGGTGGCCGTAGCCCAGTTGCGCGCAGAACAGGGCGGACAGCGCGTCGAAGTAGCGGTTGCCCTCGGTGTCCCAGACGTAACACCCCTCGCCGCGCTCGATCACCGGCACCTTGGGGTGCTCGCCGATCCAGTCGGAGGTCCGGGTGAAGTGCAACCACAGGTTGCCGTCGCTGAGTTGTGCGGTCATGTCGGTCACCCCCAACGATCTAGCTCTCGATGTTGCTCATCACGTGCTTGATCCTCGTGTAGTCCTCGAGGCCATACATCGACAGGTCCTTGCCGTGCCCCGAGTGCTTGTAGCCCCCATGGGGCATCTCCGCGACCAGGGGGGCGTGGGTGTTGATCCACACCGCCCCGAAGTCCAGCCGCCGGGCGACGCGCATGGCGCGTCCGTGGTCCCGGGTCCAGACGCTGGAGGCAAGGCCGTACTCCACACCGTTGGCCCAGGCCACGGCTTGATCCTCGTCCGCGAAACTCTGGACGGCAAGCACCGGGCCGAAGATCTCGGTCTGGACCATCTCGTCGTCCTGCTGCAGGCCCGCGACCACGGTGGGCTCGAAGAAGAAACCATCACGCGCGAGCGGGTTCCCACCCGCAACCACCTCGGCATGGCCGGGTGCACGGTCGAGGAAGCCGGCGACCCGCTCGTGCTGGTTGACGTTGTTCAACGGCCCATAGTCCGGCTGCTCCTCGTCGAAGGGGCCGCCGGTCGTGGTCCCCCGAGCCTGCTCAGCGAGCGCCGCGACCAGCCGGTCGTGGATGCGAGGCCCCGCGAGCACCCGCGTCGCCGCCGTGCAATCCTGTCCAGCGTTGATGTAGGCGGCACCCGCGAGCACCTCGGCCGCCTCCTCGACATCGGCGTCGTCGAACACGATCACCGGTGCCTTCCCTCCGAGTTCCAGGTGGGTGCGCTTGAGGTCACGGGAGGCCGACTCGGCGACATCCATGCCCGCGCGAACCGACCCGGTGAGCGCCACCAGTTCGGGGATGTCGTGGCTCACGAGAGCGCGCCCGGTGTCGCGGTCGCCGCAGACGACGTTGATGACCCCGTCGGGCAGGAACTCGTTCATGACCTCGGCCATGAAGACCGTGGACACCGGGGTCGTGTCCGACGGTTTGATCACGACGGTGTTGCCAGCAGCGATGGCTGGAGCCCACTTCCAGATCGCCATCAACATCGGATAGTTCCACGGCGTGATCTGAGCGCACACGCCGATCGGCTCACGCCGGATCATCGAGGTGTGGCCGCGCTTGTACTCCCCTGCGGAGCGCCCCTCGAGGACCCGGGCTGCCCCGGCGAAGAACCGGATCTGGTCGAGGCCGGCCGCCAGCTCACCGCCGAGCGTCGCCGCGAAGGGCTTCCCGGTGTTCTCGCACTCCGCGCGG
>SKNK01000474.1 GCA_007120565.1 Nitriliruptoraceae bacterium
CACCGCGTTGTTGAGCAGGTTCGCGAGGATGCTGTTGAACATCGCGGGATCGACCCGTGCGGTGCGGCATCCGTCCAGAAGGGTGATCGGACGAGTTTCGGGTTGCGCGGCTACCGCCTCCCGTGCGAGGAGGTCGACGTCCACCGGTGTGCGCTCAGGGCGCTTGAGCCCGCGGGTCAGACGATCGAGGTCGAGCAGTTCGAGCAGGAGACGCTCGAGGCGCTCGGCGTTGGCAGCGATCCGGTCCTGGAGTTCCCGGCGCTGGTCCCCGGCCAGCTCGTCCCCTCGTCGGTTCAGCAACTCCGACATCCCTCGGATGCTGGTCAATGGGGTGCGCAGGTCGTGCGAGACAGCGGTCAGGAAGGTGTCTTTCATCTCCTGCACATGTTCGAGCTGTTCCGCGATGGCGGTCTGGATGTCGGCCTGATGCTGGAGCTGCCGCTCGTACCGGACCCGTTCGGCGACGTCGTGGAAGGTCAGGACGAGCGCGCCGATCGCTGGATGCCCGAGCTGGTTGACGGCCGTCACATCCATCTCACGCCACGAGCCTGGGGTGACCCAGACCCGGACCTGGAAGCGTGCCACGTCCCCGGGGTCCATCGTGGCGAGTGCCTGGAGTTCATGACGGAGGGTGGCGCGGTCTTCGGGGTGGACGAGCCCATCCAAACCGTTGGCGAGCACGTCGCCCGTGTCTCCCCAGAGCCACTCGGCGGCCGGCGAGACGTAGGTGAGGCGTCCGTGCTCGTCGTGGAGCGTGATGACGTCGTGGATCTGCGAGACCAGCGCTGCCAGGCGTTGCTCGCCTTCGGAGCGTGCGGCCTGTTCCGATTGATCCACCAACAGGATGAGGCGGGCTCCCATGAGCGTGACGCCAACCAGGGTTCCGATCGCGGCCACGAGCAGGACGTCGCTCTCGCTGGCGCCCCGGAAGGTGTGCACGATCAGGATCATCGGCGGGATCGCTGCCATCGCCCACACCAGCGGTACCCGACGACGGGAACGGCGGGCTTCGAGAGGTGGTTCTGACCTATGGACCTGCTCCATCGACGGATGCAGCGCAGCAACCCCACTGAGCGCGAAGAAGGCGAGCCAGCCCACGTCCAAGCCGGAGCCCGGGTCGTACAACCCTTGGAGCAGGTCGACGGAGTACCCGAGGTTCGCGAGGATCAGCGCACCGAAGCCGCCCAGGAACAACGCCCCACTGAGGGTCTCGCCCATCCCGCCGATGAGGGCCCAGCTGAACAGGACGATGAGGACGAGCACGATCACCGCGTACGCGGTGCCGACCGCCTGGCCTGTCAGCCCCGCGGTGCGGTCCGTCCAGGCGGGGCCGACGGCCAACAACCACGTCGGTACGCCCAAGCCGACGCCGATCAGGAGGGCGTCGAGCAGATCGCCCAGCTTGCGGTCCCGCTGACGTAGGGCGACCGCCCACGTCACGCCGCCGACCAGGGCGAGGTAGCCGACGAGGTAGAACCCGTCCGCAGGGCCGGGGAAGGGATAGTGGTCTCGGGCCGCACCCGCGTACCAGAAGGCGTCGCCGATGCTCCAGGTGGCCAAGGTGCCCGCGATCGACCACCACAGCCATGGCCGCTCCGGGCGATACCGGCGGATCGCGACGAGGATGAGCGCGACCGCGATCAGCTCATGGGCGATGTACTGCACGCCGATCGCAACGACCGACCAGGGCACGGCGAGGTAGACCACGGTGGCCAGCCCCGCAGCTACCAGGTAGACCCGCGCTGCTCGTTCCACCGCGCAAGCGTTGCCGGTCAGGTGACCAGGGTCAAGAGCGAGCAGGGAGGGGCCGTGATCGAGGTCGCCGGCGGTCGCGCCTCCCCGGGCCAGGGGGCGGCGGCCCATCGCTACGCTGGCGTGGCCGCTGCCCCCTGGCGCGCCGCGCCCGCATGCGCTGCGTCGCCGTCCCCGATCGCTCCAGCGAAGGCTGTTCCGCTCGTGACCTACCCCGTAGATCGCATCCGCAACTTCTGCATCGTGGCCCACGTCGACCACGGCAAGTCGACCTTGGCTGACCGGATGCTGCAGCTCACCGAACTGGTCGATCCCCGCCTCATGCGCGCGCAGTACCTCGACAAGATGGACATCGAGCGCGAGCGCGGGATCACGATCAAGGCACAGACGGCACGGCTGCCCTACAAGCCGCTGGGTGATGCGTCCGACGAGTACCTGCTGAACCTGATCGACACGCCGGGGCACGTCGACTTCTCCTACGAGGTGTCTCGTGCCCTGAACGCGTGCGAGGGCGCGATCCTGTTGGTTGACGCGGCTCAGGGCATGGAAGCGCAGACGATCGCCAACCTCTACCTCGCCCTCGAGGCGGACCTCGAGATCATCCCCGTCCTGAACAAGATCGACCTTCCCGCCGCACGGCCCGATGAGATCAGCCGGGAGATCGCCGCGATCATCGGCGGCGAGCCGGACGACGTGCTCCGGATCTCGGCGAAGACCGGGGAGGGGGTCGGCGCGGTCCTCGATTCGATCGTTGACCGCATCCCTGCGCCGAAGGGAGACGCCGATGGCCCAACGCGAGCGTTGATCTTCGACTCGGTGTACGACGCCTACCGCGGCACGCTCGTCTACTTCCGGGTGATCGACGGTCAGCTCAAGCCCGGGGACAAGATCCGGTTGTTGGCGACGGGGTTCGAGGGCGAGATCGACGACCTCGGTGTCCACGCGCCGGAGGAGACCTCGATCGATGCCCTCGGGGTCGGCGAGGTCGGTGTGCTCTCCGCCGCGATCAAGGAGATCAGTCAGGCCAAGGTGGGTGACACCATCACCCTCGCCGGCAAGGGTGCGCGCGACGTGCCCGCGTTGCCGGGATACCGCGAACCGCTACCGATGGTGTTCTCAGGGCTCTACCCGGTCGACTCCGACGACTTCCCGATGCTGCGCGATGCGCTCGACCGGTTGCGACTCAACGATGCCTCCTTCTCCTTCGAGCCGGAGACCTCCGTGGCGCTCGGGTTCGGGTTCCGCTGTGGCTTCCTCGGCTTGCTCCACCTCGAGATCATCACCGAACGGCTCGATCGCGAGTTCAACATCCCCCTGGTGACCACCGCTCCGTCGGTGCGCTACCAGGTCACGCTCGAAGAGGCGACCAACGAGGACGGCAGTCCCAAGGTCATCGAGGTATCCAACCCCCAGGATCTGCCGGAGCCCAACTACATCGCCGAGATCCGCGAACCGACGGTCAAGGCGATGATCCTGGCGCCCTCGGAGTACGTGGGGGCGGTCATGCAGCTGTGCGAGGGGCGGCGTGGGACCATGCTCGCGATGGACTACCTCACCGAGGCGCGGGTCGAGCTGCGCTACCAGCTACCCCTCGCCGGCATCATCACCGACTTCTTCGACCAGTTGAAGTCACGCACACGGGGGTACGCCTCCCTCGACTACGAGGTAGGCGGCTACGAACCAGCCGACCTGGTCCGGGTCGATGTCCTGCTCAACAGCGAGCCCGTCGATGCGTTCAGTTCGATCGTGCATCGCGACGAGGCGTACCCGTTCGGCAAGCAGATGACCGAGAAGCTGGTCGAGCTGATTCCCCGGCAGATGTTCGATGTGCCGGTGCAGGCGGCGATCGGGGCGAAGATCATCGCGCGTGAGACGATCAAGGCCAAGCGCAAGGACGTGCTCGCCAAGTGCTACGGCGGTGACGTGTCCCGG
>SKNK01000114.1 GCA_007120565.1 Nitriliruptoraceae bacterium
CACCGCCATCCTGAGCGAGGAGCGCCCGGACCTCCGGATCCTCACCTTCGACCCCGGCGACATGCGCACCGACATGCACCAGGCGGCGTTCCCCAACGAGGACATCTCCGACCGCCCTACCCCTGAGGAAGCGGTTCCCGCACTGCTGCACCTGCTGGAGTCCTCGCCGCGCAGCGGCCGCTACCGGGGTGCCGACCAGTTCGTGGTCACCGGAGGCGTGCTGTGAACACCGCGACGATCTCCACCTCGACAAGCTCGGACATCCCGCGGCGGCGGTTCGAGTTGGCGACGGACCGATCCGCGACCTCACCTCCCGAGGCACGCGGCTACCGTCGCGATGAGGTTCGGCTGCTCGTGGCACGCCACACCGGGATCACTCACGCGACCTTCCGTGACCTGCCGGACCACCTCGCCCCGGGCGACCTCGTCGTCATCAACACCTCCGCGACGCTTCCTGCGGCGGTCGATGGGGTCCGTCGCGACCACCTCGACGTACCTGGGACCGAACGCCCGACGGTGGTCCATGTCGCCGGGCCCCATCCCGACGACGACGGCACGTGGGTCGTCGAGCTTCGACGGACCGACGGCGAGGGTCCGATCAGGGATGCCCGCGAAGGTGAAGCGGTACTCCTCCCGGCAGGGGTGACCCTGCGGCTGCTCGCGAGCTATCCGAACCCCCAGGTGAGGACCGGGAGTCGCTTGTGGCGGGTTGCCATCGAAGGACTCGGCGACGAGGTCCCCCTCGGCGACTTCCTCGCCGGGTACGGACGACCCATCACCTACGGCTACCTCGATGGCCGCTGGCCGCTGGCGAGCTACCAGCCGGTGTACGCCCACCAGCCGGGTGGAGCAGAGATGGCCAGCGCAGGCCGTCCCTTCAGCCCGAGGTTGATCACCGACCTGGTGGCACGTGGCATCGCGGTCGCTCCGATCGTGCTGCACGCTGGCGTGTCGTCGCTGGAGGAGGGTGAACACCCGCCGCCGGAACGCTTCGAGGTTCCCGCCCCGACCGCCCAGCTGGTCGAGTTGGCCCGACGCAACGACCGCCGCATCGTGGCCGTCGGCACGACCGTGGTCCGAGCGTTGGAGAGCGTGGCCGGACCTGATCGGCAGGTGCAGCCTGGCTCGGGCTGGACCGATCTGGTGCTCGGACCGGACCGCCCCGCTCGGGTGATCGACGGCCTCGTCACCGGTTGGCACGCACCGGATGCCTCCCACCAGCACCTGTTGGATGCTGTCGCCGGCTCCGACCTGGTGCAACGCGCCTACGACGCGGCCCTGGCGACGGACTACCTGTGGCACGAGTTCGGTGACAGTTGCCTGCTGCTGCCCTGACCGACGCCGTCGCTCAACCACCTCCGCGTAGGATCTCGCCGGCGAAGCGGGTCGTCGACCACAGGTCACGGATCGTCACCCACCACGGGGGCTCAGCTTCGGGATCGATCCCGACATGATCGAAGGTCTGCAGGCTGATCAGCTCGGCATGGGGGTAGTGGTGGCCGAGGCGGTGCAGTTCGGCGTACGGAATCACGGGGTCGTCCATCGCGTGCAGGGCGACGATCGGTACGTCGAGATCCGCGGCCGCACGCACGGGTGAGACGGCCTCCAGTCGATCGAGCACGGCAGCCGGCAGTGCCTCGACGAGCTCGCTGACCTGCGCCGGATCGTCCGCAGTCAACAGGTCGTAGGCCGGCTGCAGTTGGTCAGGCAACCCGGACGGGTCTCCGACCTCCAGAGCATCGATGAGGGGCTGCTGGGCCTGGTCTGGCAACAGCCCGATGAGCTGCTCGCGAGCGACCTCTTGTGCCCGCGGGTCGGCATCCCAGGCGTAGACCTCACCTTCCACGATCGAGCTACCCGTGATCGCCGCCTGCAGGACACCTGCCAGGTCCGCATAGGCACCGAACGTCGCCACCAGGGACACCTCCCCCGCGATCCGCGCATCGCCGGCCGCGATCAGGCTCAAACTCCCCCCGAACGAGATCCCGGCCAGCACCACGGGACCGTGGTGCGGTGAGAGGGCACCAACCAGCGTGACGAGCCGCTCCAGATCCTCCGGCACCAGATCCTCCTGGTAGACCTCGAGCTCGGGGACCACCACCACCCGTCCGCTCCGGGCGAAAGCCTCGGCCAGCGAGCCCAGTCGCGCGTCGTCGCGCCCGTCTGGCGCCGCGCCGGGCACCATGACGACCACCTCGGCGTCGCTGTCGAGCCCCGGGATCGGTCCGGTGTCATGACCGTTATCCGCGTCGACGCGCGGGCCGTAGACATCGACCTCCAGGCCATCCACCGTGGTCGCGCGGCGTTCGACCTCCTGTGCGAAGGGACGCGGCCAGTCGAGGTCGAGGGCATCAGCGACGGTCGCCGCCGCCACGGCGCGCAGGCGGACGGGCTGGGCCGCGACCGCCACGACCACCAGCACGGCCACGCCGATCAAGCCCCGGCGCCGCCAGCGTGACGCGGAACGCCGGGAGCCGGCGGACGACTTGGGCTCCGCTGACGCGGCCTCGATGGCCGGGTCGTTGGTTGGTTCGGAGGTCATGCTCTCAGAGTGCCACCAGCGTCACACCCGCGCCGGGATCCCAGTCGTACTCGAGTCGCCGTGCGACCGCGGCAGCGCGCTCGCGGGTCGTGAACCGCTCAACGAGGTGCAGCGCCATCGCGATCCCGCTACTGAGCCCGCCGGCGGTCACCACCGAACCCGCATCCACCCAGCGCACATCGTGATGCACGCGCTCGCGGCCGATCCGGTCTGCCAACAGCGGGAGGTCCTCGTGGTGCGTCGTCGCGGGGGTCCCGTCGAGCAGTCCGGCGGCAGCCAGCAGGATCGACCCGGTGCAGACCGAGGCCAGAAGGTCGGAGGCTTCGCCGCAGCGTCGGATCGTGTCCATCACCTGCGGGTCATCGAGAGCGGGCTGAAGGTCGATCGCGCCAGGGACGAGGAAGACCCCCGGTGACGGCTCGGCCCGGCCATCCGGCACCAGCCCGAGTCCCCCGTAGGAGCCCACCGACGCACCGTCCGCGCTGACGGTTCGTACCGCGAAGGGCTGCGGGGGGCCTCCGCCCTCGGTCACACGGTTGGCCGTCAGCAACACCTCGTAGGGGCCGCCGAGATCGAGCAGATCACACGACTCGAACACCAGCAGTTGCACCTCGGTGACCGTTGTCACTGCTCCACCCCTCCGACTCACAGGGAGCCATCGCCGGTTCTACGGCGAAGGTCATCGCCGCGCATCATGCTACGTCGGAGGCTGTGTCCCGCCCGCTTCGTTGGTCGCCTCCGGCCCGCCTACTCGCAGGGGATGGGCGCCTGGCTCACCCCCCGGCGGCGTACTCCTCGGCGCGCCAGGCTTGCAGTTGCCGCATGCGCGCACGACCCGGCATGAAGAACGCCGCGATCAGCGCCGCCACACAGATCCAGAAGGCCACCATGAACAGCCGGTTGTACGCATCCTGGGCCTCCAGGATCTCCGCCGTCGTCGAGACGACGGGTGAGATCATCCCGAGCTGTGCGGTGAGGATCGCAGCCAGTACCGCCGTACCCAAGGCGCCGGCCACCTGTCGGTTGAGCGACCGGAGTGCCGCTGCGTGGGTGATGTAGCGGTTGCGGAGCGCGTTCATGCCGGCGACGTTCAGCGGGATCTGCATCAAGCCGGTCCCGAGGCCCTGGATGAGCAGCACC
>SKNK01000115.1 GCA_007120565.1 Nitriliruptoraceae bacterium
CGGTCGTGCTCACCCCGGGCGCGGTGGAGTCGCGCTCCCAGGAACTGGCCGATGGGCTGGCGCAGTCGTTCACCCTGGGGGTGGGACAGTTCTGTACGAAGCCTGGCGTCGTCTTCATCCCCGCAGCCTCGGACTTCGCGGATGCGGTCGCCGAGGCCACCCAGTCGAAGGGCGCGGCGACGATGCTGCATGAGGGGATCGCCGACCGGTACTCGGAGGGTCTCGGTGCCCTGGCGGGCCAACACGACGTCGAGGTGGTAGCCGGTGACCCGACCGCCGCGGTCCAGGGCCGAGACGCCTCTCCGGTCGTCCTCGCTACCACGACCGATGCCCTGCGGGACGCTGCGGATCAGCTCCTCGAGGAGTGCTTCGGTCCGATGACCCTGCTGGTCCGGTACCGCGACCTTCCCGACCTCGAAGGGGCGTTGGCGCGGTTCCCTGGCAGTCTCACCGCCACGATCCACGCCGAGGTGGACGAGCGGGAACCGTTCGCACCGGTGGTCACCCAGCTCACGCGGCTCGCCGGTCGCGTGATCAACCACGGCTGGCCAACCGGTGTCGCGGTCACCTGGTCGCAGCAGCACGGCGGTCCGTGGCCCGCCACCACCGCCCCGCTGCACACGTCGGTCGGCGCCACCGCCATCGGCAGGTTCCTCCGGCCCGTCGCCTACCAGGATGTCCCCGAGGCCTGGTTGCCCGACGCCGTCCGCGACGACAACCCCCTCGGCATCCCGCAACGCATCAACGGGCAACTCACGACCAGCTGACCCGCGCTGCACGGACCGGCGTTCCGCGTCAGGTGACCTCGTCGGTGAGGTGGTCGAGTACCGCGCGCGCGAACGCGTCGGGAGCCTCGAGGTTGGCGAGATGGCCCACACCTTCGAGTTCGTGCCACCGGGCATCGGGCAGGCCCTGGTACAGCTCACGCATCACCTCGGGAGGTGTGGCCTCGTCGGCGCCTCCCGCGAGCACCAACGTGGGTGCGGACACCTGATCGAGCTCTCCTCGTAGGTCGGCGGTGGACAGTGCCAGGCAGCAACCGAGGTAGCCCTCATCGGGCAGGTCGATCAGCGTTCCCCGCGCGTCTGCGACCGCTTGCGGTTCACGGTCACGGAAGTCGGCGCTGAAGAACCGCTCCATCACCATGTCCGCGATGGAGGTGGTGCCGCCCGACAGCACCGCCTCCGCCCGACCACGCCAGGACTCCTCGGTCCCGACCTTCGCTGCCGTGCAAGCGAGCACGAGCCGCCGCACCCGATGGGGATGGTGGATCGCGACCCACAGGGCGACGACACCCCCGAGCGACAATCCACACAGGTCCGCACGTTCCACCTCGTAGGCGTCGAGCACCGCCAGCGCATCGCGACCGAGGTCGTCGATCCGGTAGAGAGCCGGCGGTGCCTCCGAGCCGCCGTGGCCACGCTGGTCGAACCGGATAACCCGCCGCTGCGCAGACCACGCCGGGATCTGTGGATCCCAGAGTTCCATCCCGGTGCCGAGCGAGTTGCAACACAGCAGGGTCTGAGCATCCGGCGGCCCGTCGGAGCGGACCGCCAGGCGCACGTCGTCGCGCGTCAACACCGTCTCGCCGTTCATGCATCTACCTCGTTGTCGCTCACCAGGGTTCGGTGGGCGTGGATGGCCCGATCGATGAACGCATCGACGTTCCCCAAGGTCGCCCCAGGGTCACAGACCTCGCGGACCTGGCCGGCAGACAGCAGCGCCAGCACCTTCTCGTCCGCGGCCGCCACGTCTCCGAGGGCACGATGCTCCTGCAGGGCACGTGCCGCGAGTTCGCCTACCAACGCCTGAGCCGCCGGCCGACCGAGCTCACCAGCGAGCGCTCCAGCCAGGTGCTCCGAACTCGTCAGCCCGAGGTTGGCGGTGAGGTTGCGGCGGCCCCGCTCACCATCGACCTGCAGGACCTCGATCGCCGCGGACAGTCGCTCCACCGCGCCGGCGACGCGAACCACGGCGGACGGCAGCGCCACCCACTCCGCTTGCCAGGCTCCAGCCGCCCGTTCGTGCTCGTGCTCACCTGCCGCGGACATCAGCACGCTCAGTTCACCTGCAGAGAGCCGCGCCGCAGCCCGTGCGGCCATCGCGTCCACCGGGTTGCGGCCCTTGTGGGGCATCGCCGACGATCCCGGGCCGTTGCGCGGGACGGTGATGACCTCCCCCACCTCGGTTGCCGAGAGATCGACGATGTCGCGCGCCTGCTTGCTGACCACCGTGTTGATCCCGGCGAGGACACCGACGACCTCGACGATGCGGTCGCGCTCGGCGTGCCACGGCAGCTCCGGTGAGTCGAGGCCCAGCTCTGCAGCCAGGTCCGCCACGAGCTCCGGGCCCTGGCCGGGGAAGCTGCCGAGGGTGCCGGCCGCCCCACCGAACTGGACCACGAGCACACGGGGGCGGCTCAACCGAAGGTGGCTCACGCGGCGGTCGATCGCGGCGAGCCACCGTGCCGCCACCAGCCCGAAGGTGATCGGGACCGCCTGCTGCTTCAGGGTGCGACCCGGCATGACCGTGCCACGATGCTCGTCGGCCAACACCGCACAGCGCGCCGCGATCTCGAGCAGGTCCCCTTCGAGCACGTCGAAGGCATCGCGGAGTTGCAGCATCGTCGCCGAGTCGACGATGTCTTGGCTGGTCGCCCCGAGGTGGAGGACCGCGCGTGCGTCTTCGGACAGCAACGGGCGCACCTGCGCGAGCAACGCGATCACGGGACTCGCCGACGTCGCGGCTTCGGCTGCGAGCCCCGTCAGGTCGACGCGATCCGGATCGCACCCATCGGCGATGGCCTCCGCCTGGTCAGCCGTGATGAGGCCACGTCGCTGCTGGACACGGGCGAGCGCGACCTCCACGTCCAGCATCCGAGCGATCCGTGTGGTCCAGGACATCGCGGTCGCGGCACGCTCGCTGCCGAGACCGGCCTCGAGCAGCCCGTCACTCCAGCCTCGCCCCGGATCAGTCACCCGCATGCGCCCGTTCTGTCCGTGCGTGCAACTCGCGTAGCACGGACAACTCGTCCTCCGTCGGTGGGGCGGTGGTCTCCACTCCCTCCACGAAGCGTACTTCCCAGCCGGTCTTGCTCTGGATCTCCTCGGCTGTCACACCAGGATGCAGCGAGGTAACGACCAACTCGGACATGTCGGGATCGGGTTGCATCACGCAGAGATCCGTGATCACTCGGGTCGGTCCGGCGGTCGTCAGTCCGGCGCGCTGGCGATCTCCGGCCGCTCGGCCATGGCCAAGGGTGGTGACGAAGTCGACGGTCTCGACGAAGGTCCGCGGCGAGTGGGTCGCGGTGATCAGGACCTCGCCACAGGACGACGCGATCTCGGGTGCCCCACCACCACCGGGCAGTCTCACCTTGGGGTCGTCATAGGCCCCGATCACCGTGGTGTTGATGTTCGCGAACCGGTCGATCTGCGCCCCGCCGAGGAACCCCTTGGAGATCCGTCCTCCCTGGAGCCAGTACCGGAACATCTCCGGTACGGCGACGGTGGTCAGCGCTGTCTCGCATAGCTCACCATCCCCGATCGACAACGGCAGAACCTCGGGACGGGTCTGCAGCGTCCCAGACTCGTAGATCAGGACCAGATCCGGAGCGTGGGTGAGCCGAGCGAGGTTGCACGCCGCAGAGGGCGCACCGATGCCGACGAAACACACATC
>SKNK01000005.1 GCA_007120565.1 Nitriliruptoraceae bacterium
CCGTTGGCGTGGGGAACCACCGCATCGTCGGAGGTGTCGAAGGCCCCAAGGACGCTGCTGACGAACACCGGATGCAGGAAGGGCAGGTCGGTCGAACACACGAACGCCACCTCGCCGCGATCACGTGTGGCGCTGAGCCCGACCGCCAGCCCCTGCATCGGCCCGAGGCCCTCCTGATCGTCCTCGACCACCTCGACGTCGGGTGGCAGGGTCGGTAGTGCTTGCCCTTGGGCGCGGACCACGACGACCGGACCGTCGATCGCGCGCTGGACGATGCGGACGGTGCGGGCCAGCAGTGTCGAGCCATGCCACTCGAGGCACGCCTTGGCGGTGCCCATCCGCGAGGATCGACCACCCACCAGCACGACTCCCACAGCTCCCATCCAACGAGCGTACCTGCGACGATGGTGGCCGACCCACCGCGAACATCGGCGGCAACGGGCTCCCCGAGGGGTTTTCCCCAGGTAGCGGATCACCGGCCCAGGACGGCGCCGAGGTGCGACGCTCGCTGGTACAGATGAGGGGAGCGCCGATGACCACCGAGCTGACCACGCGAGCACCCATCCAGGAGGAGGCGCCTGCCGAGCCCTGGGCCGATGGACCTCCCAGCGGCGTCGTGACCTACGACGGGTGCGCGGGTTGTGACCGGTTCGTCTCCCTGTCGGAGGAACCATGGGAACGGGTGGAACTGGTGTCGCCGGAATCCGCCGCCGGTGTGCTCGTCCCCCGCTTCGCGGGAGCGGACCGTGAGCGGTGCCTCGCCGCCCTGGTCGACACCAAACATCGCCTGTTGCAGGTCACGGTGGTCAGTGTCGGCTCACTCGATCACACCTTCATGGCGCCGCGCGAGGTGTTCCGCGACGCGCTGCTCGCCAACGCTGCTGCGCTGGTGCTCGCGCACAACCATCCGTCCGGAGACCCCGAGCCCTCTCGGGACGACGAACTCGTCACCCGTCGGTTGGTCCGCGCGGGTGAACTCGTCGGGGTCGAGGTGCTCGACCACCTCGTGGTCGCGGGAGGGCGGTGGATCAGCCTCGCACGGCGTGGGCTCGTGTGACGGGCGGGGCGTCGGCGAAGGTGAGGTCGCAGGTCGCCGCGATGAGCGGCTGGCTGCTGCGGAGGCCCACGCTCTGCTCGTCGCCGTAGAGCTCGAGGAGCCATCGGGTCCCGTCGGCGTCGGTGCGAGCGACCCCGACGACGTAGCGCAACCCGCGGTCACGCAACCGTTCGCGTTCCGCGGGATCCGCAGACGCATCCTCGACGTCGATCACCATCTGCCCGGTGGTCAGAGCAGCGAGGATCGCTGGATAGTCCTGGAGTTCGAACGCCTCTTCGACCCTCGGCGACGTGGGGCCCTCCGGTCGGGCCCGACGCAGGTGGATCTGATCGACGATCAGTTCGGAGGCACCTGGCTGCACCGAGCTCAGTGTCCACCGGTTGAGGTCCAGAAGGTTGACGGTGAGTTCCCCCAGAGCTGCCAGCCCGTCGCGGTTGGTGGTCACGACCGAGCCCAAGTGGTCGGCCCACCGCTCCGATGCGCCGAGCAGGTGGCGCTGGGGAGCATCGCGATGTCGGCGACGTCCGTGCGGCACCTCACGCCTCGGGCCATCGCCCTTCGTTGCGGCGAGCACCGTCTCCGCATCGTGGTCGAGCACCACGGAGATGCCGCGTCGCTTCGCCGCGTACTGGGCGGCGTCAGCACGTTCGAGCAGCTCACCGAAGGATTCGGTCCCTCCATGGTTGACACCGATGCCCACGGACAGGCGCGGTTGTGGGGGTGAGCCCTGCGCGAGCCGGTGCTGGACCCGCTGGATGAGCTGACGCGCCTGCTCGCCGTCCCCGATCATCGCCAGACAGAACTCGTCGCCGCCGAGGCGTGCGGCGAGCGCGTCGGTCTCGCTCAGCGACGCCCGTTCGAGGGCGCTGGCGACGGTGACCAGTAGATCGTCGCCGGTGCCGTGGCCGAACTCGTCGTTGATCTGTTTGAGCCCGTCGACGTCGATCATCAACAACGACAGGGGACGGTCGCGGGTCGTGTCGGCCAGGAGGGTGGACACGTGCTCTTCGAGCCGCCGCCGATTCGCCACACGGGTCAAGGGGTCTTCGTGGACCATGCGGGCGAGCCGGCCGATGTCCTCGGCACGGCTGATGGCGATGCCGATGAAGCTGGCGACCGCCGTGAGGAACGGGCCATCCGCGATCGTGAACGGGGGGTCGCCGACCGCGGAGGTGACGAAGCACTCGCCCCAGCTGACGTCATCGATCACGATGGGCACCGAGGCCGCGGACCCCTTGCCGGTCCGTTCGAGGATCTCGCGGCGACCCGATCCCGACGGCGGACCATCCAGCGTCTCGATCGACATCTCGCGGTCGACCAACTGCTGGGCGATCTGGGGGAAGTCGCGCACGGGATAGACCTCGTTGCTCGGCCGGACCTCCTCCCATGCAGCCAGGTCACCGACGTTGATCAGCGTGTGCAACAACCCGAGATCTCGCTCCCAACGCGAGACCGAAAGCGAGGCGCAACCCAGCGCGCGCCGGGCCTCCTCGGCGGTCAACTCGAGCACGTCGAGCAGGCTGCCGGTCGAGCCGATCGCCTGTGCGAGACCGATGAGTGCTCGCAGGCGGTTGGCGGCGTCGTCGCGACCGCGACCTCGCGTGTCGAGGGCTCGCAAGTCCGGCCGGTGCCGTGTCACCGATGTGGGGTCGCGCCACCAGTTGTCGACCTGCTGGCGCAGCTCAGCGTCGACCTTGCCGTCCGGATGGGCGGCCAGCAGCACCGGGTCGTAGGTCTGATACCCGGCGAGGTGCCCCGAGGCAAGGGCCCACGCGGTACGAGCGATCGCGCCCGGGGGCGTGTGCCTGCCGATCGTCGGCGGGATCCGGAGCAGATCCATCAGTTCCGCGCCGGCCACGTTGCAGGTGCCGTGCTCTCCCATCTGCCGGAGTCGCTCGGGAGCATCGGCGATGCTCGCGAGCAGCACCGCGGTCTCCACATGGTTGTGTGTGTCACCGAGGACACCAGCGAGGACCCGTGCGGCACCGGCCGCGTACTGGCGGAGGCGTCCCCCATCCTCGTCGGTCGAGGAGAGCACGGTCGCCAGCGCCAGGGCGAGTTCGGTGGCCTCGGGGGACAGGACCCGCCCGGAGTCGACCGTTCGCGCCAGGGCCGAGGAGCGCAGCGCGGTCGACGCCTGCAGGTCGAGTTCCTCGGGACGCACCGCCTTGTCGAACAGGTAGCCCTGGCCGTACTGGCAGCCCCACGCCAGGAGCGTGTGGGCCTGCTCGTCGGTCTCGATCCCCTCGCCGACGATGTCCAATCCGAGGGAGCGTCCGAGGCCGATGGCGGCTTGGACCACGACGGCGCGCCCACGCACGGCCTCATCGTCCGCGCCGACGGACGCGACGAACGAGCGATCCAGCTTGAGCTTGCGCGTCGGGGTGGCGGCGAGCAGATCGAGGGAGGCGAAGCCGGTGCCGAAGTCATCCAGGGCGATCTCGATACCCAGCGAGGAGAGCGCGAGCAGGTTGCGTTGGGAGGAGCCATCGTTCTCGAGGGCACCCTGGACCGGCTCCCCCTGACCCGCACGCCCACGGGTATTCCCCGCATAGGCTCGGCTCGAGGGCAGGTGGTCGTTCCGGACGCCGTGCCGGGGGGTACATACCG
>SKNK01000045.1 GCA_007120565.1 Nitriliruptoraceae bacterium
CGGTGCCTCGGCGTTGTTGGCTGCGCTGGCGGTCTCGGGGCTGCCGTCCGACCGGGTGGTGTTCGAGGGGTTCCTTCCGCGGAAGGGCCGGGCACGCACCGAGCGGTTGGCTGCGTTGGCCGAGGAGCCACGCACGATCGTGTTGTTCGTCTCGCCGCACCGCGCATCCGCCGACCTCGTCGACCTCGCCGAGGCGCTCGGTCGTGAGCGGCGCGCCGTCATCGCCCGGGAGCTGACCAAGCTGCACGAGGAGGTGCTCCGGGGAGAGCTCGGGGACCTGGGGGAGACGGCCGAGGCAACGGGACTGCGCGGTGAGGTGACCGTGGTGATCGCCGGCGCGCCGCCGGAAGCCACCTCGACGTCTCCGGCAGAGTTGGTGGGACGCGTCCGGGACTTGATCGCGACCGGGAGCAGCAAGAAGGAGGCGGTCGCGGCGGTCGCGGTGGCGGCCAAGGTCCCGAAGCGGGACGTCTACCAGGCCGTGTTGGACGCCGAACGGTGACCTTGGTCCGTCGCGGTAGCCGTCGCGAACAGGTATCAATGGGTTGCCTCAGCAACGGATCCGCACACCTCCGAGGATCCGGTGCAACCTCGCAGGGGTGCCGTGCGTCGGCACGGGTGGAGGGACGTGGAAGCGGCAGATCGCCGTCGTCCTCGTTCACGGTCGCATGGGAGTTGATGTGCTCACGATGGTGAGAACGGAGTCCGACGAGACGTCGTTCGCCGTGATCTTCAACACCCACCATCGTCAAGCCGTGCGGTTGGCCTACCTGTTGACCAGTGACGCGAACCAGGCCGAGGACATCGCGGCCGAGGCGTTCGCGAAGGTGTACCCGCGCTGGAGGAAGGGCCAGGTCCGCGATGTGGGGCCGTACCTGCGGCGTGCGGTCGCCAACGAAGCGAACTCGAAGCTGCGCCGCCGGTACCTCGAGCGGCGGGAAGCGTCGAGGCGGACCGGTGACCTGCGAGGGGCCCGGACGATGGACGAGGACGCGGTGGATCACGATGCCGTCTGGCTGGCGATCCAACGACTTCCTGACCGGCAACGCCACGCGGTGGTGTTGCGGTACTACGAGGACCTGTCCGAAGCGGACACCGCAGAGGTCCTCGGCTGCTCGGTCGGGACGGTGAAGTCCCAGGTGTCGCGTGGCCTGGCGAAGCTCGAGCAGATGCTCGGTGACGCCGACGGCGTGCGCCAAGGAGGTGAGTCCTGATGGACCGTATAGAGCAGAGGGTCCGTGACAGCCTGAGGGCGCGTGCCGCCGAGGTGGAGCCCTCGACCGACCTCTGGGACCAGGTCGGCCAGCGGATCGCGCGCCGGCAACGGTGGCGTGTGTCGGCCTGGGCGCTCGCCGGCGTGACCGCGGTCGCCGTTGGCGTGCTGGTCGTCCCGGGGCTGCTCGATCGCGGCATCATCCCGCCGGAGATCGGCCCGGCGACCCCCTCCGAAGAGCAGGTGACCGAAGAGCCCACGGAGGCTCCGGTCGAGGAGCCCGTGGAGACACCACGGGAGGATCCCGGTGAGGTGGCGCCGGAACCCGGGCCAGCCGAGGATGACGAACAGGTTGCCGAGCCCACGGGTGTGATCGAACCGGTCGTGGCTGTCCACCAGAGCGACCTGGTCCTCGTGACCCCTGAGGGTGCGACGACCTTGGTCTCCCTGCCGGAGGAAGGGGAGTCGTGGTTCCTGAGTGTCGCGGTGCGCCCGGGGTCCACCGTCGACGACCTGACCATCGTCACCACCACGAGCGCCGAGGGGTTCCAGGACCTCCGGTGGACCCGGGTCGTCGACGGAGAGGTGGTGGTCCCCTTCGAGGCCTTCGAAGCTCAGTACGCCCCCGCTGCGGCGACACAGGATGGGGCCTGGGTCTCGTCGGTCGTCTGGGCCCCCGATGGCGGGTCCGTGGCGTGGCTCGACCAGACCCCGGAGGGCACGACCCTCCGCACCGTTGGCTGGGACGACGGCCCGGGGACGGGCCGCACCGCCGACGACCAGGCGGCGTTCGGTGTCGACCAGCTGCCCAACGGCGCGATGCTCGACGACTGGGTCGCCCTCGACGGCGATCGGAGCCTGATCCGTGCGACGATGGCGGACAGCAACGAGGGCTGGTACGGGATCCCCATGGAACGCCAGGGCGACGGCGCGCTTGCGGCCGAACCGCCCGAGGTGTTCAGCGTCGATGACCCGAGCCTCGGTCCGGTCGGTGCGGTCGGCGGCGAGACCGAGGAAGGCGAACCTCGCTGGCTGGTGCGGCTCGGGTTCGACGGTGCGGTGTTGTGGGACGTGGTCGCGGGGACGCAGACCGACCTCCCCGGTGACCTGCTCCCCGGCGATGGCTTCGCGGACCTGTGGCTGCGTCCTCACGGTGAAGGAGCGCTGGTCGGCAGCCGCAACCAGGCCACGTCGTACCTCGTCATCGATGACGCCACCACCCCGATCGAGGTCGCAACGACCGACGTCGCCGGCATCCGCTGACGCGGCCGCCACCCACCCCGTTCCTGCTGCCGCCACCACGACGGGGTTGGTGGGGTGCGGTGGTGCGTCTGTGCGACCCCGGTGTAGCGGCGGTTGGGTAGTGGGGTTGCTGGGGTGCGGTGGCGCGTCCGTGCGAACCCGGTGTAGCGGCGGCTCGCCTCACTGCGATCCGGACCCGGCTCACATCACTGCGACCCGGGTCCAGTGGCTCGCGTCGCTTCGACCTGGGTCCCGCGGGTCACCCCTGTGGGCCCGAGCACGCGGATCCCGAGGTGCGTTGTCGCCGCGGACAGTGTGGTGAGCGACGTGGTAGGCTTCTGAGAACGGCCTGCCCTCGTGGTGGGCCGTTCCGCGTGTCCGTCCCAACGGGTGCGTCGAGAGGTCGAGTCCGGGCCTAGCCCTTAGGAACGCACCAACGGGGGTAGGTCCGCGATGACCAACGACCGCTCGCCCCAGCAGCGCAGCCCAGCCCAGCACCCCTGCAGCACCGGCCAGTAGCGCAGCCCTGTAGCCCAGCCGCGCCGGTACGCATCTCGCCGGTCCGTGTTCGGCTCCACACAGCCTGATCCTCGTTGCCCACCGGGGGAGACCACCGCGTGACCTACGTCGACACTCACTGCCACCTCGATCACCATGAGGGGCTGACCGCTCACGACCAGGTCATGCGGGCCCGCGAAGCCGGGGTGGCCACGATGATCACCGTCGGCACCGACATGGCGTCCTCGACCCAGGCGGTCGCGACGGCGCGCCGGTTCGACGGGGTCTGGGCAGCCGTCGGCGTGCATCCCAACGACGCGATGGAGGCGACCCCCCATGTCCTCGAGGTGATCGAGCGCCTGGCCCAGGACGATCGCGTCGTCGCGGTTGGCGAGACCGGGTTGGACTACTACCGCGACCACACGACGCCGGAGCAACAGGAGGCCAGCTTCCGCGCCCACATCGAGATCGCCAAGCGCCAGGACCGCGCGCTGGTGATCCACTGTCGTGAGGCGTGGAAGGACTGCCTCGACATCCTCGTCGATCAGGGGGCGCCCGACCGGGTCGTGATGCACTGCTTCTCCGGTGACGTCGAGGTGACCCGTCGCTGCGCGGAGGCGGGTTGGTACCTCTCCTATGCGGGCAACGTGACGTTCAAGAACGCTTCGGAGCTACGCGCGTCGGCCGCGGCCACACCGCTCGA
>SKNK01000283.1 GCA_007120565.1 Nitriliruptoraceae bacterium
CCTGCTGCTGCTGATGTTCGCCGGGGTCATCCTCGGTGGACTCGGCACGGCGTACGGCGCGATGCTCGGCAGCATCCTCGTCGGGTTGGTCAGTGAGATCTCCACCGTCTGGTTCTCCAGCCATATCAAGTACGTCTGGGCTCTGGGAGTCCTGATCATCAT
Organism: Nitriliruptoraceae bacterium; assembly: GCA_007120565.1. GTDB lineage: Bacteria > Actinomycetota > Nitriliruptoria > Nitriliruptorales > Nitriliruptoraceae > CSSed11-175R1. The sequence goes on from SKNK01000283.1 coordinate 163, forward strand.
CCTGCTCGTACGTCCACAAGGCCTCCTGGGCCAGAAGGAGCGGATCGGATGAGCTACGCCACACGTCTCTCACCACCGCGGAGCGTTGCCTGATGGGCACCGGGATCCTCATCGATGCCATCCGGACCGCCATCGGTCCGACCGCTGCTGCCTATGCGCTGCTCGCGGTGGGGCTCAACATGCACTTCGGGTACACCGGACTGCTGAACTTCGGTCAGGTCGGCTTCATGCTCGTCGGCGCCTACGGCGTGGCGATCACCGTGGCGACCTTCGGCGGACCGCTGTGGCTCGGCGTCATCGTGGGCGTGCTAGGTGCGGTGGTCCTCGCCTTGATCCTCGGTATCCCGACCCTGCGGTTGCGTGCCGACTACCTCGCGATCACCACGATCGCGGCCGCCGAGATCCTCCGGTTCCTGACCCGGAACTCGGGATCCGAGCCCGTTACGGGCGGCGTCTTCGGGTTGCGCCAGTTCTCGGGCGACTTCTACGCGCTCAATCCCTACCCCCCGGGAAGCTACCTCGGTGTGCTCGGCCTCAGTCAGAACCGGATGTGGCAGATGACGGTCGGGTGGGGGCTGGTGTTCCTGTTCACCCTGTTGCTGTGGGCACTGATGCGCAGCCCGTGGGGACGCATCATCCGCTCGATCCGTGAGGATGAGGATGCCGCCCGCAGCCTCGGCAAGAACGTCTTCTTCTACAAGATGCAGAGCCTGGTGCTCGGCGGGGTCATCGGAGCGATCGGTGGCGCCGTGTTCGCACTCACGCTCCAGACCGTGCAGCCCGACACCTTCCTGCCGCAGGTGACCTTCTTCGCGTTCGCGATCCTGATCCTCGGTGGCACGGCGACCACCATCGGCCCCATCGTCGGGGCGGTGACCTTCTGGTTCATCATCGCGGGGCTGCAGAGCACCCTGCGTCGTTCGTCGGACGCCGGGTTGCTTCCCGACTTCTTCGGATCGCAGGCGGTCGGCGCCACCACCTTGACGTTCGTGGGGTTGCTCCTCATGCTCCTGATGATCTTCCGACCCCAAGGCCTGTTCGGCGACAAGCGGGAGATGCAGCTCGATGTCAAGTGACGCCCCCGCTCCCACCGGACCCCTGGCTGACGTCGCGCCCGAACCGGGTGTCGCCAAGCCCGATCCGATCCTGGTCATCGACGGGGTCAAGCGCAGTTTCGGTGGCATCACCGCGGTCAACGTCGACCACCTCGAGATCCAACGCGGGATGATCACCGGGCTGATCGGCCCCAACGGCGCGGGCAAGACCACGCTGTTCAACCTGATGACCGGGTTCGACACCCCCGATCAGGGATCCTGGAGCTTCAACGATCGCTCGATGTCGGGCGTGCCCTCGTACAAGGCCGCTCGGCTCGGCATGGTGCGCACCTTCCAGCTCACCAAGGCGCTCAGCCGCATGACCGTGCTGGAGAACATGCAGCTCGGCGCCGTTGGTCAGAGCGGTGAGCACTTCCTCGCCGCGCTGATCCCTCCCCTGTGGCGCAAACAGGAGGAGGAGATCACCCGGCGCGCCGACGAGCTCCTCGCGCGGTTCAAGATGGACCACATGCGTGACGATCACGCTGGGACCCTGTCCGGTGGGCAACGCAAGCTGTTGGAGATGGCTCGCGCGCTGATGGTCGAACCGGAACTGGTCATGCTCGATGAGCCGATGGCCGGCGTCAACCCGGCACTGACCCAGTCGCTGCTCGGCCACGTCAAGGGCCTCCGTGATGACGAGGGCCGTACGGTGGTGTTCGTCGAGCACGACATGGACGTCGTCTTCGACATCTCCGACTGGGTGGTCTGCATGGCCGAAGGCGCGATCATCGCGGAGGGCCCACCCTCCGTGATCGGGAGCAACCCCGCGGTCGTCGAGGCCTACCTCGGCGCCACGCACGGTCAGGCCCCAGAGCGGCGCAAGAAGCGCGCAGGAGGCGAGCCAGCGTGACCGACGACACCGCTACCCCACCGACCGAGCCCGGGCCCGAGACGTCGGATGCCTCCGAGTTGGTCCTGTCAGCCGAAGGGTTGATCGCGGGCTACATCCCCGACGTGAACATCCTCAACGGCTGCAACCTGACCCTCTACGACGGGGAACTGGTCGGCATCATCGGGCCGAACGGGGCCGGCAAGTCGACCTTGATCAAGGCCATGTTCGGTCTCGTGCGCATCTCTGAGGGCACGGTCCTGCTGCACGGCCAGGACATCACCAACCGTGAGGGCCATGAACTCGTTGAGCTCGGTGTCGGGTACGTCCCGCAGACCCGCAACATCTTCCCGAGCCTCACGATCGAGGAGAACCTCGAGATGGGGCTCTACCTGCGCCCGTCGGCCTGGAAGGAGCGCTACGCCTTCGTCTCCGACCTGTTCCCGCTGTTGCGAGACCGCTCCCGTCAGCGGGCGGGGTCGCTGTCGGGCGGCGAGCGACAGATGGTCGCCATGGGACGGGCGTTGATGATGGACCCTGCGGTCCTGTTCCTCGATGAGCCCTCGGCTGGCCTCTCGCCGGCCAACCAGGACGACGTGTTCCGTCGGATCGCGGAGATCAACGACGCGGGCATCTCGATCGTCATGGTCGAGCAGAACGCGAGCACCTGCCTGCGCATCTGCGACCGGGGCTACGTCCTCGATCAGGGGACCAACGCCTACACCGGGACAGGCGACGAGCTGCTCCACGACCCCAAGGTCATCGAGCTGTACCTCGGGACACTCGCCAAGGCGATGTAGCTGCTCCCGGACGTATCTCGCGCAGCCGGAAGCCCTCGCCCGACGCCACGGTCCGACCTGGCGTGTCGCGGTAGCTGCGTGCATCTGGCCAGGGTCGCGCCAGCGGGGATCCGATCCTGTCGTGCACGGCCGACCCATGCGAACGGGCCCGGGAGTTCGCACTCCCGGGCCCGTCAGCGTGAGTTGGTGCTGGGCTAGTCGATCGTCCCGGTCACCGTGTCTGCGGTCGTGAACTCACCATCGACCCACACGCTCACGTCGTAGGTGCCACGCGACGGCTCACCGTTCTCGGTGAACTCCAGCGCGTCACCTGCGGCGCTCTGGTAGGCGACGGTGTCGCCCGCGTCCAGGGCTTCGGCGCACTCGACGAACGTGCCGCACTCGACGTCGCCGTTGGTCACGTCGATCATGTTCGCCTGGATGTCCGCGGAGGCCGTCGAGCCTGCAGCGTGAGCCGCGAGCGCGATGACGTTCACGCAGTCGTAGGACTGCGCGGCGAACAGCCGGTCCTCGAGGTCCGGAGCGAAGTCCGTCAGCTTCTGGTCGAACTCCGAGGTGGACTGCGTGGAAGGAGCGGTGAAGGTCATCCCGTCGAGCACGTTCGGGTTACCCGGGTCCACCTCTTCCGCGAACGCGGAACCGGCGATGCCGTCGGCGCCGTACATCGACTCGGTGTCGACGCCAGCAGCGATCAGACCCTGCACGATGGCTGCACCCTCGGCGAACGCGATCAGCACGAACGCGTCAGCTCCGGAACCGACCATGTC
>SKNK01000107.1 GCA_007120565.1 Nitriliruptoraceae bacterium
TACCACGCCACCGAAGGGGGCATGCAGTTCCGCTTGGGAGGCGATGACGTTAGCGCGCAGGCTGAAGCGATCCTCGACGACACCGACGGCGGTCTCGTCGCAGGAGGTCTCGATGCCAAGCACCAGCACGTCAGCGCTCCTCTGTGTCGGGTGCCACGTCGGGTCGTCGCCACATGATCAGGGCGTCGCTGCCGTCGGCGTAGTAGCGGGGCCGCCGCCCTTCGACGACGAAGCCGCGGCGACGGTACAGCGCCTGAGCGGCCACGTTGTCCACGGAAACCTCGAGGGTGACCGCGCCGGCGCCGCGGTCCGCGACGGCCGTGAGCAGGCCGTCGAGCAGCTGGCTACCGATCCGTTCGCCTCGCCGTTGCGGGGTCACGACCAGGTCGATCACCTGCGCCTCACCGAGTTGCACGATCGCGGCGGCGTACCCAACGACCCGGGTGCCACGAGCCACCTCGGCGTCGCTTGGCGGCTCGGCATCGGCGACGAGGCAGCAGCGGTCGACCGCGGACAGGTCGTGGTCGAGCAGGCGGGCGCTGGAGGCGGACAGCCCGTCGAGCCCACGGATCGCCGCCGCGTCGCCCAGGTCGGCGGGGCGGACCGTCACGCGAGGCACCACCTCGGCGTTCATGCGCCCTCTCCCCCACGCAGGCGTCCACGCTGCTCCCACCCGAGCTGCGCGTCGGCTTCACGCAGGTAGATCGGCTGCAGCTCGGTCGGACGCTGCGTCTCCTCGCGGACGAACCGGGGCACGGCCAGCTCACCGAGCACCGCGGCGTCGGGCCAGGCGGTCTCGGGGCCGGCGAGGTCGACGTCGACGTCGTTGAGTTCCTTGCGGTAGGCCAGCGCGCCGTCGCCAACGACCAGGACGTCCTCGCCCTGGGACTGCAGCTCGGCGCTCAACTGGTCGATCTTGCCGAGCCGCAGCTCGGTCAGGCGTTGCACGCCGCCGGGCGAGGCGCGGTACATCGCCCAGTACAGCTCGCCACGGCGGGCATCGATCACCGCACAGGTCAGGCCAGGCGCGTACCGGACCTGGAAGGCCAGGACGTCCAGGCTGGACATCCCGACCGAGGGCAGGTGCAGCGATGCTGCCAACGACTGCGCGGTGGCGATCCCGACGCGCAACCCGGTGAACAGGCCTGGACCGAGCCCGACGGCGATGCCGGTGAGCCGGTCGATGGTGAGTCCGGCCTGGTCGAGGCAGAAGCGGATCGCCGGGGCGATGAACTCGCCGTGACGGCGAGGCACCCCGAGCCCAGCGGTCGCGACCACCCGGTCATGGTCGACGATCGCGACCGACGAGCGGCTGGTGGAGGATTCGATGGCGAGCACGTGCATCAGGCAGCTCCGTCACGCCACGAGGCGCAGGCGGTGGACAGGTCGGCGCGGCGGGCGACCCAGTCACCGTGCAGACGGAGGGTCACCATGCGGTCGCCGTCCGGTTCGTCAGGGTCGTCGAGGTAGAGCTCGACGTCGAGCCGGTCGTCGGGCAGCAGGGCGGTGATGGCGTCGCCCCACTCGACGAAGGTGACCACGTCGGGCGCGAGCACCTCGTCGCCGAGGTCGAGCACGTCGCGGAGGCGGTCGAGGCGGTAGACGTCGCAGTGGACGATCGGCAACGTCCCGTCGTAGCTGCGCACCAGGGTGAAGGTCGGCGAGGTGACCCGCGCCGAGATCCCAAGGGCCCGGGCCGCACCCTGCACGAAGCAGGTCTTGCCCGCCCCGAGCTCACCGCTCAACGCCACGGCATCCCCCGGCCGGAGGAACGCCGCGATCGCCGCGGCGATGTCGTGGGTGTCGTCCGGACCGCGGGTGCGCAGCTTCAGCGGGGGATCCTGCACGCCTACCTCGTCTTCGCGTCCTGATGGCTGACGGCCGCGGTACGTCGTCGCGGGTTGGGACCCGTTGTTCGCCGTGGCTGGTCGTGCCGACACCACGGGGTGGGTCGCCACCGCGTCCTGCCGTCCCGCGTGGGTGCGGGACGACCTCAGCTACCGACGGCCTGTTCGGCACGGAGCTCATCGAGCACCTGCGCGCCGGTACGTAACCTACCGTCGAGAACGGCCTTGGCCGCGACCAGATCTCGGCGCAGCGACGTTGCCGCCTGAGGAACACCACGTACGGCGTCGACGGGATGGTACGTCGGGATCAGCGTCACCCCTTGGCGGATCGCCAGTCGGAAGCCAGCGATCCGCTCGATCGGGATAGACCGGCCGTAGAGGACCTCGGTCGCGAAGGCCCCGAAGCTGACGATCACCTCGGGCGCCATCAGGTCGAGTTCGGTGACGAAGTGGCCGGAGCAGGCGCCGACCTCCTCACGCGTGGGCGAGCGGTCGTTCGGTGGGCGGCACCGAACCAGGCTGGTGATCCGGACCTCGTCGGGATCGATCTCGGCCTCGGCGAGGGCGTTGTCCAGCACGTTGCGCGCACCGCCGGCGAAGGGGACGCCCCTGAGATCCTCTTGACGCCGAGGTGCGACGCCGACCAGGACCAGACGCGCGTGCATGGGCCCCTCGCCCGCGACCGCCTTGGTGCGTCCCTGGTGCAGGTGGCACGCCGTGCACGCGGCCACACGCCGTTCGTGCTCACGCACGTGCCGCACCGGACGCTGCTTGACCGCAGGGTCCGGCGTCGTCGGGGACGCGGATCGAGCCACGGGATCTCCTCGCCTGGTGGGCGTACCACCGGCTGGGCGTGCTCGCAGAAGTTAGCTGCGCCCTCTCCCGACCCACGAAACGACGGCGGGGAACGCGCGCGTTCTCCACCGAGATGCCCGCTCAGCGCTCGGAGAGCGAGCTTCGCGCGCGATACGAGGGGCGTCCCGGCCCTTCGGCCGTTCTAGCGCACACCTACGAGCGGCGGTCGCTCGGCGGTCAGCGGGTGTCCACCGGCCGCGGGTCGCCCGTCAGTGGGTGTCGGCCAAGCCCGGGAGTCCCTGCGAGCCGACCGCAGCCAGCGGACCGCCGCGGGCGGCCTCAGCCACCGCCTCGGCGGCCAGCTGTGCGACGAGGTCGACGACCGACCCGGGACGCGCATCGCCGGAAGGTCCGCTGCTGTCGTCGGAAGGCCCGTCGCTGGCCGGCCGGTCATCTCCCCGCCGCCGGTCGGCGCGCGGGACCTGGCCGGTCGCGAGACAGAACAGCGCGTCACCATCGACCTGGGTGTGGGCCGGGCGAAGGGCCCGGGCGATGCCGGAGTGCCCCAGATCGGCGACCCGGTGCGCCTCGGCCTTGGTCAGGGTGGCATCGGTCACGATGCAGCCGATGACGGTGTTGCCGGACGGCCCCGCCGGGGCGTCGCGGGTCTCGGGGGCCGCGATGTCGACCTCGGGATACCTCGGCGTCTCTGGATCGATCCGAGAGCGGGCGATCCACGTCCCGTCCTCGGCGATCACCTCTCCCACGGCGTTGTTCGCCACGATCGCGCCGACGGTGATCCCACCCGCGCTGCGCACCGCGATGCCCTGCCCGCCGCGCCACGCTCGGTCGAGTCCGCCGACCTTGGCGACGGTGCAACCCGTACCGACGCCGACCGCGCCTTCGGGTGGGTCCTGTTCGGTGGCCTGTTCGCTTGCGGTCCGACCCTGCTCGGGGCCGGGTCGCTGGTCCGGGAAGAAGACCCCCGCATCCAGCACGATCGCCGCCCCCA
>SKNK01000075.1 GCA_007120565.1 Nitriliruptoraceae bacterium
ACGAAGGACAGCGCACGTCACGTGCTCCTTGGAGGTTGGGCCAGCCCCACCGAGGGGCAGGGTCGTCGACCACGCTAGGACGCGACGGGCCATGAGCCGAACACGTCGGTGCATACGGTGGCGATCGGGCGCTACGGTTGCTGCATGACCTCACCGACCCTGCAAGCCGGACCCGAAGCGTTGGGCATCGAGCTCAGCGCAGACGCGTGGGTGGAAGACGGGTGGTTGGTTCGTGACGTGATCGCCCCCGCCGGTCTCGACGGTCCTCCGGGGGTGTTACAGGGAGGCTTCTCCGCTGGCGTCTCGATGGCGATCGCTCGACATGCGGATCGGTTCGGTGCCCCGGTCACGTCGATCGATGCTCGGCTGCATGCCCCGACTCCCCTTGGCCGGACCCTGCAGGCGCGGGTCCGGCCGAGCGAGCACGCAGCGAGGTACCTCGTGGAGACGCGGGATGGGGATCGCCTGCTCGTCAGTGCCGAGGTGGAGCTCGCGGGCCACGAGCCCGCCGCCCGTGCCTACGATCTGCTGGAGCTCGCCACCGTGCCGCTGCCCGAGGCCGAGCCGCAGCACCTGTTCCCGGGGTGCTGGGTCTGCGGGCCGGAACCGGATCATCCTCACGGTCAGCGGATCCATCCGCGATACCACCGCACGGGCGAGATATCGCAGCCGTGGGTTGCCGACGACGAACTCGGCGACGACCGTGGCGTCGTCGACCCCCTCGTCGTGTCTGCGGTACTCGATTGTCCCTCGGTCTTCGCCTGCATGCACGAGGTTGAGGCGCTGGACATGGCCGGACCGCTGCTCGCGGGCTACCACCTGAGTTTCTATCGTGATGCGCCTGTCATGGAGCCCCTGCGGACGGTCGCACGGTTCGATCGAGCCGATGGTCGCAAGCTGTTCGCCAGGTCCGCGTTGGTCGACGAGGACGGTGTCACCTACGCCGTGGCTGCCGCGCTGCAGGTCGCGGTGCCGAACGACCGCTGATACCGGTTCCACGACCAGCGGTCATCGGGCTCGAGGTGGCTTACGTGTCGCGACGCTCGACGAGCAGGCGACGGCCGTGCGCGCCCGAGTTCGCGGACCAATTGTCGATCAGCTCCAGGCGCCCATCCTCTCGGCGCTGCACCTGCGCGCGACCACGCCCGGTGCGCTGCATCGCGCGGTCCTTCTGTTCCTCGAGATGCACGAAGCGGTACTCCAGGAGGTCGTCGACGATGACTCCGGCGAGCTCGCCCTCAACGACCTGGTGGGCGTCGTAGCGGGCGATCGCTCGGCGACCCTCCTGGAGGAAGCGGAAGGTGAGTCCTCCCGGTGACTCCTCGTGCGCCTCCTCGTCGAGCTCGAACACGAGCCCGTGCAGGTCGTAGCCTTCTGCCCCGGAGCGGTGCCTGCCGGCCTCCCAGTCACCGCGAGTGAGCGCGTAGCCCCACTCGGAGGCGTAGGCGCCGTCGGCTTGCTGGAAGGACTCGCGATAGCGAGCTTCCATGCGGAATCCCGCGGCGTTGAACGCACGCTGCATCGGGATGTTGTGCTCGTGGGCACGTCCGGTCAGCCGGTTGAGGGCGTGCGACTCCGAGAAGTGATGGTCGGCGAGTTGGCGAAGGACCTCTCGTCCGGCCCCTCGGCCACGCACCGCCGGGCTGAGCCGGATCGAGAGGTGCGCGTCTCCCTGATCCAGATCCTCCACGAGCACGAATCCAGCCGGGCGACCGTCGACGATCACGGCCCAGCCCCACCGATCGTCCGAAGCCCATACACCCTCGTCGAGTTCGGCGGCGAGTTTGCCGACCTCCCATCCGTGGGCCCGAGCTAGCGGCGTCGCGGTCGCCTCGTCGACCTCGACGACCCACGAAGCGTCGTCGGCTACGAGCACCCGCAGGTGCACCTCGGGGCGGTTCTCAGGCGATGGCACGACGGGTCTCGATCCTCGTTGGGTGTTCGATCTGTCCAGGCAGACGAGCGGCCAGCATCCCCGAGCATGGGCAGACGCCGCCGTCAGGGGGCGTCAGGCGCCCGGGGTGTCGGACAGCCTCGGATCGTCGGACGATCGCCGCGCTCCCTACGTCGTGCCGGACAGGGTGCCAGGGTAGGGCAACGTGGAGGGTGGCAGGGTGGTTGCTAGTGGCGGCCCTAGGCTTGGTGCTCCTAGGGTGCGTTGACCGCGTCGATGAGCGACGGTGCGTTGACACCCGCACGGCGATAGGGAGAAGCCGTAATGCAACTCGTGGGGCAGCCAGCGACGACGTTGGCCTCGGCGGTTCGCAAGGGCGAGGTCTCTGCGGTCGATGTGGTACGCGCGCACCTGGACCACCTGGCCCAGGTGGAGCACCGCCTCGGCGCGTTCGTGTCGGTCCGTCGTCGCGCGGCACTCGAGGATGCCGAGGCGGTGGATGCCAGGCAAGACCGTGCTCAGCTGCCGCTGGCGGGCGTGCCGATCGCCATCAAGGACAACGTCGATGTCGCGGGGGAGCCCACCCGCCACGGCTCGACGGCGACCTCCGACGAGCCGGCGGGGGAGGACGATCCGGTCGTTGCCCGGCTCCGAGCGGCCGGAGCCGTGGTGATCGGCAAGACACGGTGTCCGGAGCTCTCCTTGTGGGGGACCACCGACGGGCCGAGTGGCACCACGGTCAGTCCTTGGGACCCGACCCGTACCGCCGGTGGCTCCTCAGGTGGCGCCGGTGCAGCCGTGGGAGCCGGCATCGTGCCGATCGCGCTGGGGACCGACGGGTTCGGCTCCGTACGCATCCCGGCTGCCGCCAACGGCGCCGTCGGTATGCGGCCAGGTGCCGGATTGGCCCCGCTCATGATGGCTGGCGAACCGGCATGGTTCGGCATGGCCCGCTTCGGCCCGATCACCACCACGGTCGAGGATGCCGCCCTGGCGTTGGACGTGATCGCGGGAACCGACCACCTGCGTGCCGGTATCGAGCTTCCGGCGAAGCTCCGCGTGGCCGTGTCCTTCAAACCACCGACCCCCGGGGTGATGGTCAACTCGGCGTGGCGCGAGGCGGCCCTCGAAGCTGGAAGGCTTCTCCACCACACCGGACACGACGTCCACCGCGAGGACCCGCCTTACGACCCGTCCACCGTCCAGGCCGTCATCTCGCGGTGGACCCAGGCAGCGGCGCACGATGTCGAGTTCTTCGGGCTCGATCGGGACGACCTGCAGGCACGGACGCGTTCCCACGTCGCCCGGGGTGAGCAGTTCGGGCGTGTCCGGCCGGTCGACGAAGAGGACGCTGTCGATTGGCGCACCCGCATCGCACCGTTCTTCTCCGAGCACGACGTTCTGATCACGCCGGCGTTCGCACGAGCGCAACCGGCGGCCTCCGAGTGGCATGCCAAGACCTGGGTCGCCAACGTGGCCTCCACCCTCTCCACCTACCCCTTCATGCCGGCGTGGAACCTCGCGGACTTCCCCTCGGCGGTGGTGCCGCTCTGGCAGGACGGAGGACGTCCGCTGTCCGTGCAGATCGTGGCCGCGCAGGGCCGCGAGGACCTGGTCCTTGCCGTCGCGGCGCTGTTCGAGTCGATGGTCCCTTGGCAGCGCCATGCGCCCGGGTGGCAGGTTCCCGGCACGCCATCGACCTTGGCGGTCGAGGTGGAGAACGACGAAGCCTGACCGTTCCACGCACGCCCGCGCCTCA
>SKNK01000024.1 GCA_007120565.1 Nitriliruptoraceae bacterium
GTGGGGTGCGCTGATGCACCGGAGACGCCACGCTGCCGTGGGGTCCGGGCCTCAGGCTCGGCCTAGGGCGCGCGCTCGACCGGGGACGTCCGGAGGGTTGCGGCTGCCACGGCTGCGTTAGTCTCGGGTCCGTCCTGACCAGAGGCGAGTGAGGCGAACCGTGGCGATCGAAGGCCTGACCCATCTGCGCTCCGGGAAGGTGCGCGACCTGTACGAGGTGGACGACGACCACCTCCTGCTGGTCGCCTCCGACCGGGTGTCCACCTACGACGTGGTCCACCCAACGCCGATCCCGGACAAGGGCAAGGTGCTGACGGGCGTGTCGGCGTTCTGGTTCGACCGGCTCACCTCCGTCGTCGCCAACCACCTGGTGAGCACCTCGATCTCCGATCTCCCCGCCGCCGCCCAGCAGAACGCCGCCGATCTGGCGGGTCGCTCCATGCTGTGCCGCAAGGTGGACATCGTCCCCTTCGAGTGCGTGGTCCGCGGTTACCTCGTCGGTTCCGGTTGGAAGGAGTACCAGCGCGACGGCACCGTCTGTGGGTTGGAGTTGCCTGGCGGGCTCGTCGAGGCCGACCGCCTCCCCGAGCCGATCTTCACGCCGGCCACCAAGGCCGAGGAGGGCGAGCACGACGAGAACGTGAGCTTCGAGGTCATGGCCGAGGCCCTCGGCGGTGGTCTCGCTGGGCGGCTACGTGACCTGTCCCTGGAGCTGTACGAGGCCGGCGCCGCCCACGCCCGGGATCAGGGCATCATCCTGGCCGACACCAAGTTCGAGTTCGGGCTGCTGGACGGCGAGGTGGTGCTGGCGGACGAGGTCTTGACCCCCGACTCGTCGCGGTACTGGCCGGCGGACCAGTGGGAACCGGGTGCTACCCCACCCAGCTTCGACAAACAGTTCGTCCGTGACTACGCCACATCGACGGGCTGGGACCGCAACCCGCCCGCGCCAGAACTGCCGGACGACGTGGTCGCACAGACCCGGGCCAAGTACATCGAGGCCTACGAGCGGATCACCGGATCGAGCTTCGACGACTGGCTCGCTCGAACCTGAGCGGGATGCTGAACGGCCGGGTCCCGCTGCACGATCATCCCCGACAACCGATGACCCTCCCCGGAGGCTGGAGCGATGAGCGACCTGATGCTGTTCCCCTGCTCGTACGGGGCGGACGACCCGGAGCGCGCGACGGTGCCGTTCATCGCCGCGGCCACGGCGGCGGTCAGCGGGCACCGTGCGGTGGTGGTCTGCACCGTTGAAGGCGTCACCCTCGGGATCCCGGGGGTCGCCGACGACATCGAGGACGAGGGCTTGCCGCCGCTGGGGGACCTGTTCCGACAGTTGGTCGCCGCCGGCGGTGAGGTCTGGCTGTGTAGCGCCTGCGCCACCAAGCGGAGCATCACCGGCGATCAGGAGTTGGTCGAAGGGGCCACCATCGTCGGGGCAGCGCGGATCGTCGAGGCGCTGGCTGAAGGCAAGGCCATCACGCTGACGTGAGGCCGTGGAGCTAGGTGAGGTAGCCGGGCAGTTCGATGCTGAACACGGCTCCGGACGGCGAACCGTCGCGGTAGGCGACCCGACCGCCGTTCTCCTCCGCGAGCATGCGGATGATGGCGAGTCCGAGGCCGGTGCCTGACGCCGTCCTGGTGTCTCCCCGGTCCTTCTGCTCGTACCGTTCCCACATGCGCTCCTGGAACTCGAGCGGGACGCCTGGCCCCTGGTCAGCCACCTCCAGGGCGACGCGGCCCGGTCCGGCGGCGACCGCGGTGACCACGACCGGGGGCTCGCCGTACTTCGCGGCGTTCGTCAACAGGTTGGTGACCATCTGCTGCAGGTGCTGTGGATCGACCGTCAGACGGCATCGGTCGATGCCGAGATCGACGTTGCCCAGCGAGTCGCCGAGTTCGTCCAGCAGGGGCAGCAGGACCTCACGGGCCGAGACGTCCTGAGGTCGACTGGACAACGTGTCCGCGGCCGCACGACTGACCACGAGCAGGTCGTCGACCAGGCGCAGCATCCGGCGGGCGTTGTTGCCGATGCTCCCCACCATCTGCTGTTGTTCGTCGTCGAGGTTGCTCGCTCTGTGGCCGAGCACCTCGGCGAAGCCGAGGATCGGTGTGAGCGGGGTGCGCAGCTCATGGCTGGCCATCGACAGCAGGTCGTCCTTGAGCTGCGCAGCGTCCTCGAGCTGCTCGTTCGCCTCGTTGAGTTCCTCGTTGGCTCGATGAAGCGCGGCCCGGCTACGCACCTGTTCGGTGACGTCGTTGAAGTAGACCGCCAGTCCCTGTTCCGACGGGTAGATGTTGACGCGGAACCAGGCATCGAGAGGCTCGTAGTAGTAGTCGTCGATGACCGCCGTGACGTTGTCGAGCATCGCCCGCTCGTACGTCTCCCCGGCCACGGTGTCCAAGAGTGGAGCGAACTCGTCCCAGAACCTCTTGCCGAGTAGCCGTTTCCCATCTCGCTGGAGCAGCTGTTCGGCGACGGGATTGACGTAGGTGAACCGCCAGTTGCGGTCGAGGGTGAAGAACCCGTCGGTGATGCTCGCCAGGGTGGTCGTGAGTCGCTCAGCGAGGATCTCGTTCTGTCGCGCCGCCTCCTTGGACGAGGTGATGTCCTGCAGGCCGCCGATCACGTGGGAGACGGCGCCATGAGGTCGCCTCTGCGCCTCGCCCATGACCCGTACCCACAGGCGACGGCCTCGGTAGGTATCGAGCTGCAGCTCCAGATCGAAGGGGGCGCCCTCCACGACGCAGGCCTTGAGCGCGGCGTCGAGCCGGGACCTGCTCTCCGGGAGGTAGCGGTCCAGGGACTCGTAGACGTCCACCTCGGCATCCGGGGAGTGTTCGAAGATCTCGTACAGTTCCTCGGACCAGCGCACCTCGTTCGTGGTGACATCGAGTGACCAGCTGCCGAGCCGAGCCATCGATCCGGCGAGCCGTCCGAGGGCACGGCTACGCTCGAGTTCGGCCTGCGCCTGCTTGAGATCCTCGATGTCGGTGCAGGTGCCGAACCACTTGATGATCGTTCCCGTCGTGTCACGTAGCGGCGTGGCTCGGCCGAGCATCCAGCGGTAGGCGCCATCGGCGCGGCGGAGGCGGTACTCGATCTCGTAGGGCTCGCCGGTCGAGGTGGCGTGCTGCCACCGCTCGGCGGCGCGACCGCGATCCTCCGGGTGGAACGGCGGGTTCCACCCGTGCCCCAGGCTCTCCTCCAACGTGAGGCCCGTGAAGTCCAGCCACTGCCGGTTGAAGTGGGTGTGCCAACCGTCAGGTCGGGTGATCCACACGATCTGGGGGAGTGTCTCGATCAGCTGTCGCCACTCAGCTTCAGCTTGGCGCAGTGACGTGACCTGTTCCGTGAGCTCCGTGAGCTGGCGCTGGAGCCTCTCGGAGGGTCCCTCGGGGGGCGTGTCGCTGGGCGGCACGCTGCCGCGAGATGCTGGCGGCATCGGGTCGTCGGAGGACATGCTGATCCTTGCGGTCTCATGTCCTTCGGGACAGCCGGGGGAGCGAACCGTCTGTGGAGCGCGCGATCGAGCACCGTGCACCGGATCGGCTCGCGTGTCGAGGGACCTTCGTCCGACGTGTGGGGGCCCTCTGGCGTGGCGCGGCCGGTGACCCCTCCTGTCGACCGCGGGATACGGCGTTCAA
>SKNK01000193.1 GCA_007120565.1 Nitriliruptoraceae bacterium
CAGCCAGGGTTGGCGACGATGGTGGCGTCGGCGACCTGATCGCGGGCGTACTCGGTGAGCCCGTAGACCGCGGGCACGAGATCCGGACGGGGGTGCTCCTCGCCGTACCAGGTGTGGAAGGCCTCAGCATCGAGCCGGAACCCTGCCGAGAGGTCGACCACGCGGGTCCCGGCGTCGGCCAGGGTTCCCCCGAGCTCGATCGCCGGCCCGTGAGGCGTGGCGAAGAAGACGAGATCGAGTTCAGCGAGGCGATCTGGGTCGATCGGGTCGAACTCCCGGTCTCCTGGCAGGTTCGGGAACAGCTCCGAGATCCGTGTTCCCGCCTGCGAGTGGGCCGCGACGCTCGCTACCTCGATCTCGGGGTGGCTGGACAGCAGCCGCATGAGCTCGACCCCTCCGTAGCCGGAGGCGCCGACGATCCCGATCTGGTAGGACATGGAGGGCTCCGGGGGGACGGCTCCGGGGTTGGCGTGGGAGAGAGGCACGGTCAGGGGTCACGCCCCGACAAGTCTGCAGCATAGCGCAGGATCTTGCAACCGAGTGCAAGCCGCGCAGGAGTCCGGTCTTCGACGTCGCCTCGGTCAGCCCGTCGGACCAGGGCCTGGCGCCCGGCCTTCGCGGTCGCCGAGGTCAGCCCGTAGGTCCGGGACGGGCCCCTTGCGCACGGTCGGGTGTCAGGTCGTCGGTGGCTTGCGGAGACGTTTGGTCTGGCTGCGTTGCCGTTTGGCCTCGAGCCGCCGCTCCTTGGCCCCACGGGTGGGGCGGGTCCGTCGTCGGGTCTTCGGAGGCACGAGGGCCTCGCCGACGATGGACTGGAAGCGTGCGATGACCGCCTCGCGGTTGCGATGTTGGCTCTTGTGTTCCTGCCCCGTGAGGATCAACACCCCGTCGTCGGTGAGCCGCGACGCGAGCCGCTCCAGGACGCGGGCACGTTGACGCTCATCCAACGCTCTCGACGTCGTCACGTCCCAGCGCAACTCGACCTTGGAGTCGGTGGTGTTCACGCTCTGGCCTCCGGGGCCACCCGAACGGACCGCGCGCACCTCGAACTCCGCCTCGGGCACCGAGACGCCGTAGGGGAGCTGAACCTTGGCCATGCACGCCAGGGTAGGGCCCGTGAGCGGGACCGAAGGGCCCGAACGTGCTGGTTGGAGCAACCGGCCAGCGCACACGACCGAACGACGGGTCAACCACGACCATCCGGCCATCACCCGGACCGGACACCGCCTCACCGCATCATTAGGCTGCCGCGCCATGACTACTTCATTCGACCTCGAGACGTTCCTTCAGCAACCACGCCTCGCCGGCCTGGCCCTGTCCCCCGACGGACAGCGGCTCGTGGTCGGAGTGGCGACCGCCGCACCGGACGCGCAACGCTTCCGCACGGCCCTGTGGGTGATCGACCCGGAAGGCGAGGCGGCGCCCCGCCAGCTGAGCCGATCGGCACCGGGCGAGTCCTCCGCCACCTTCGCCACGGACGGCACGCTGCTGTTCGTCTCCGCGCGGCCCGATCCCGACGCCAAACCTGAAGAGGATCCGCCCGCCGGGCTCTGGGCGCTGCCTCCCGGTGGTGGTGAGGCGCGGCTGCTGCTCGCTCCCGCCGGCGGTCTCGAGGGCGTCAAGGTCGCCGAGGAGGCGGGTGATCTGCTGGTGTCGGCCGCGCTGCATCCCGGCGCGGACGGGTTCGTCGCCGATCGCGAGCAGACCAAGGCCCGCAAGGATGCCGGCGTGACCGCGCAGCTGTTCACGACCTACCCGATCCGGTTCTGGGACCACTACCTCGGCCCGCGTGAGCCGGCACGGTGGGTGGTCGCCGCCGATGCGCTGAGCGAACCCGATGCTCCGACGTCGGTCATGCCCGCCCCCGCCGCGAACGAGGACGAGGCGACCCCACAGCCCCGCGGACTCGCCGAGCCGTCCGCCCGTCTGGTGGCGCGAGGTATCGGGCTGCGCAACGCCGAGAGCGTCCTGACTCCCGACGGCGGCACGCTGATCACCAGCTGGCGCCCGAACGCCGAGGAGTTCGGGATCGAGAGCCCGCAGGACATGACCTCGGAGCTGATCGCGATCGACGTCGCCAGCGGCGACCGACGCACGCTCGCCTCGGGCGAACGCAGCTACGGCAGCCCGGCGGTCTCCCCCGACGGCAGCAAGGTGATCTGCGTCGCCGCGGATCTCGGCACCCCCGACTCGGCGGCCGAGCACACCCTCGTGCTCATCGACCTCCAGGATGGGTCGAGCCGCGAGGTCGCCCCTGACCTCGACCTGTGGCCGTCGAACCCGCAGTGGCTCCCCTCGGGCGACGCGATCGTCTTCGAGACCGATGAGGCCGGTCACCGCCCGGTGTTCCGCATCGACCTCGACAACGACGAGGTGACCCGTCTGACCGCTGCTGGTGCCTACACCGACGTGTGTGTCGCCCAGGACGGCGAGCGACTGTTCGCGCTGTACGCGCAGGTGGGTTCGCCGCACCGCCCCGTCCGCCTCGATACCTCGACGTCCGACCAGGAGCCCACCGAGCTGCCCTCGCCGGTCGGTATCACCCCCGACAACGCCACCGTCGAACGTGTGGTCGCCACCGCGGAGGACGGCGTCGAGGTCGGGTCCTGGCTCGTCATGCCGACCGACACCGACGGCCCCGTGCCGCTGGTCGTGTTCATCCACGGGGGTCCGTTGAGCTCGTGGAACACCTGGCACTGGCGCTGGAGCCCCTTCGTGGTCGCCGAGCAGGGCTACGCCGTGCTGCTCCCCGACCCCGCGTTGTCGACGGGCTACGGACGCGGATTCATCCAGCGTGGGTGGGGGCGATGGGGTGAGGCCCCGTTCACCGACCTGATGACGGCGGTCGAAACGGCCGCGTCGGACGAGCGCATCGATGCCGACCGGGTCGCCGCCGCCGGCGGTTCCTTCGGCGGGTACATGGCCAACTGGGTCGCCGGGCAGACCGATCGCTTCCGTGGGATCATCACCCATGCGTCGCTGTGGTCGCTGGAGAACTTCCACGGCACCACCGACATGGGCGTGTTCTGGGAACGCGAGTTCGGTGATCCCTACACCGATCCATCCCGATACGAAGCCAACTCCCCGAACAAGCAGGTCGGCAACATCACCACGCCGATGCTGGTGATCCACGGGGAGAAGGACCTGCGGGTCCCGGTGAGCGAGAGCCTGATCCTGTGGACCGACCTCGCCCGCAACGGCGCCGACGCACGGTTCCTGTACTTCCCGGACGAGAACCACTGGGTGCTCAAGCCCCAGAACGCCCGGCTGTGGTACCAGACCGTGCTCGGCTTCCTGCGCGAGCACCTGAGCGACGAACCCTTCGAGACCCCCGACCTGCTCTGAGGCCGATCCACCCGTCCCGGGCGCCTCCAGCCCGGGCGTGGATCGCCAAACGTGTAACGGAACGGCTCGCACCGAGCCGGATCGTCACACGATCCCCGCGGGGCTCGGGTCAGCGGCGTAGGGTCGCACCCACGGCCTCGGCGGCGGTGGCGATGCGTTCGATGGCCCGTTCGGCATCCTCGTCGGTGAGCTGCCGTTCGGGGTCGTGCAGGCGGAGCCGGATGGCCACGCTGCGGCGCCCTTCACCGAGCTGTTCGCCCCGGTACTCGTCGAACCACCACAGCCCGTCCAGTAC
>SKNK01000338.1 GCA_007120565.1 Nitriliruptoraceae bacterium
CTCGTCGGCGCAACCCCTGCCCCTGGGGACGGTGTCCGCTCCCTCTCCCCCTGCGACCACGGTCGTACGACCTCCCGCCAGCGGCCACGTGGAGCCCTCCCGCGGACGTGGGTAGGGCCGTCGCCTCCTGCTCGAGCCGCGCGCGACAGGACCAGCTCGCCGCTCCCCCACACCGAGCAAGCATCGCACGACCAACTGAGGAAGCGCACCCCCGAACCCCTTGACAGCGTCACCGAGTCAGCCCCGCCCTCGTCCAGGTCCTCGTGTGGGAGGGGCCGGGAACCGCCCGTCCGCAGCGGATCCGCGTGGCGCGAGCCACGACGGAGGGGCCCACCCGCGCGTGCCCCTGGTCGAACTGTCGTGACCGAACGGGCGGTATCCGTCACTGGCGGTACTCGATCCGCTACGTAGCGTCGGCCGCGTCGGCCTCCGCCGCCTGCGCCACAGGAAGGGCGCAACGGCGGGGACGACATCGACGAGGGAGTGCGGGGGACTCGCTCCGGAGGATGCAACCCACATCAGAGGAGCAGGTCATGAACACAACGCAACGAGCGGTCGGCTCGTTGTCGGCTGCCTTGCTGGCCGTCGGGATGCTGGCCGTCCCGGCGACCGCAGAGGAACACAACGACGTGGCGGTCAACGTCACCTTCCTCTGTCAGGCCCAAGAGGACGGGACAGCGCTCGCCTACGGCGGCGTTGAGACCCACGAGGTCGACGTCCAGGCAGGCGACTACATCTGGCGCGTCGGCGACGAACGGGACGCCGACGACTGGAGTGACGGCGTGGAGTCAGTCGGCTACGACTTCTACATCGACACCACCGTGTACGACTCGGACACGATCGGTCCGGGCGAGGTCCACTTCCAGGTCCACAGCACCGGTGGCGCTGCGTCGGTTGCCGTCGACGAGGACTTCAACAACGTCAAGGGAGGCACGGCCACGTCCGGCGACACCCCATGCGAGATGGTCGAGCCGGAGCCCGAGCCCGAGCCTGAACCCAAGGACGAGTGCAAGGACGGCGGCTGGGAGGACCAAGGCTTCCGCAACCAGGGCCTCTGCATCGCCAGCGTGCAGGCGAACGAGAACGCCCGACCGCACAACTGAGCCCACTGGTCCACTGAGGGGTCAGGGCTTGCCCTGACCCCTCAGCCATACCCGGGGAGAACCCGGCGCTCGGCAGGATGACGTTAACCGTCCTTGGTCGGTCACGTGCGGTCGGCACGGGGATCGACCTGCGATGCTGAGGTTGCAGCCTCGCTGGCAACGGCGCCTTCGAGGGTTCGACCACCGCCGGCGCTCTTCTGCTCGTACATGGCGGCATCAGCTTGCCGCAAGAGCTCACGGGGTTCGCTGTCGCCCCCACCCACCGTGGCCCCGATGCTGACGTCGGTACAGAGGTTCACGCCCTCGACCGTCACCGGCGCGCGCACCGCCTCGCGAACCCGGGCGAGCACGTCGTCGAGCTCGTCGGGATCCGTCAGATCAGGGCACACGACCACGAACTCGTCACCACCGATCCGGGCGACCGTGTCGTTGCCCCGAACGACGGCAGTGATCCGCTCCCCCAGGACGACCAGGAGCCGGTCCCCCACGGCGTGGCCGTGGAGGTCGTTGATGAGCTTGAAGCCATCGAGGTCCAAGAACACGACCCCGATGTGCAGGCCCGTCCGGCGACTCTCTGCCAGCGCTTGTTCGAGACGGTCGTCGAGGAGGACCCGATTGGCCAGCCCCGTCAATCCGTCGCGGAGTGCGAGGAAGGCCAGGCGCTTCTCGGCCTCTCGCCGACTGGTGACGTCCACCATCTGGACGGTGACGAGGTTGCCCGCACCGGCGAGTTCGACCGCTGGTGAGATCGCCACCTCGCACCAGCGGAGCTGATCCCGTACCTCGATCGGGAGCTCGGTGTGCCAACCGGTCGAGTCGCCCTGTGCCATCACCGCTACCGCTTCGTTGACGAGGACGAGGTCGTCAGGGGCGAGGGAGGCACCCCAGAGGCTGCCTGCGAGCCGATCCGCGGAGCTGCCGAGCAGTCTGGCCGCAACGCCGTTGAGCTCGACGATCCGCAGCCCCTCAGGCTCCGGGCGGAGCAGAAGCAACCCGAGCAGCGAACTTGAGAAACCGACCCGGAACAGCTCTTCGCGGCGGGTCACATCGAGGAGCGCGGCACGGCGCTGAGCCACCGTGACGACGACGGTCAGAAGCACCGCCGCCGAGCTCAGGACGAGGAGTTGCACGAGGACGATCGAGAGGTGGGTCGACCGTCCGGTCAGGTCCGTGGCGGTGGCGAAGGGACCTCGACCACGGGCGGTGAACATCGAGGCCAGGATGCTGACGGTCAGGAGTTGCAGCGAAGCGGCGCGGATGCTGGATCGAAGTGCTCCCCACAGGATGCTGACGGGCAGGAGGAAGGCGAGCGGCAGGGCCCGACCTGGGGAGAAGACGAGCACCGTGGCCACGGCGACCGCTCCCCACTGGATGCTCTGCTCGAGGTTCGATGCCTCAACGCGAGGGGTCGGGACCCGAAGCCCAACGATCGCGAGCACGAGGACCGCGCCGGCGTGCGACGCCGTGCCGTTGACCACCGTGGGGAGGAACGGTGCGTTCAGCAGCCACGCTGCGACCGCCCCTACCGCGAGGCCTGCCGCTGCGGCACCGATCAGCACCGCCGCGAGCAGTCGTCTCAGGTCGTGGAGGTCCTCGAGCGCCCGCGGGTCCGGTCTACGGTGCGCCAGGATCGCGTAGACGAGGACCGCTTCAAGCGCGTTGATGAGGGCGAACAGGACCGCGATCGACGCACCTCGCCCACCCACCAGGCTGCTCAGGATGCTCGCGAGGGTCATCGCGATGATCAGCGCCACCCGTCGACGCGGTCCGACGAGCAGCAAGCCAAGGACCGTCAGCCCGGCACCGGGCCACCACAGCGCCGACGCTCCCACCGAGGGTCGAACCATGGCCGCCAACGAGCCGAAGAAGTAGACCAGCAGAGCGAACACCAGCACCTGGAGGGTCGCCGGCCAGGCTTGCCACGAGCGGATCGGCGCCGGGAACTGCATATCCCCCCCATCGACACCCGAACCGCAGAGGTGTAGAGCTTCGACCCGCGCATGCTGCGACCGCTCACTCCTGGTGTCGCTTGCCCCGTGGTGCCGCGATCCTTGCCGGGACCAGAGGTGGCTCCGAAGCGCGCCGGACGTCGTGACCGCACTTCCTCCGTGAGCACGACTTCTCGGTCGTCGTGCAGGGCGATGAGATCGCGCAGACGGCTATCGGCGAGGCGTACGGCGATGTTGTCGATGCCGGCAAGCTACGACTGGTTCACCAGCGACCGGGGATCTCCCCCACCGACCTCCGACGTCGCGTCCAGGCACGGCATCCGTGACCGGCCAGCTACGCCCACATCAACGTCTGTCTGGGATCGACGCGAGGGCTGCGGCTTGGCCGAACCCGGCGATCTGCACCTCCATCCCCGAACGTCGCTTGGTGAGCGTGTTCGCAGGTGAGCCGGTGCCTCTGAGTGGTGCGCGAGGAGGGACTTGAACCCTCATGACCTTTCGGTCACACGGCCCTCAACCGTGCGCGTCTGCCATTTCCGCCACTCGCGCGTGGAAGCTCCCCGGAGGGAGCCACGGATGCCGGAC
>SKNK01000286.1 GCA_007120565.1 Nitriliruptoraceae bacterium
CGGTGCCGCGGGCTTCGGTGGTGGCGCGGGCGGCATGGGCGCTCCCGGAGGGATGGGCGGCGCCGACCTGGGCGATCTGCTCGGTCACCTGTTCGGCAACAGCGCCGGCGGCGCCGGTGGGTTCCCCGGTGGTGCCGCTACGGCGGGGCGTGGCGCGCGGCGGCCACGGCGCGGACCAGACCTGCAGGCGGATGTGCACCTCACCTTCGAGGATGCACTGGCGGGGGTCCGAACGACGTTGCGGGTCACCGGGGATGGCGCGTGCGATACCTGCGCCGGCTCTGGAGCTCGGCCGGGAACCCAACCGCAGACCTGCGGGATGTGTGGCGGGAGTGGTCAGGTCACCATCGACCAGGGTCCGTTCTCCTTCGCGCAACCGTGCCAGCAGTGTGGAGGTCGTGGCCAGGTCGTCACCTCCCCGTGCGAGACGTGCTCCGGGTCCGGTCGGGTGGTCAAGCCTCGTGAGCTCACCGTGCGTATCCCTGCGGGTGTCCGCGATGGAGCGGTGATCCGGGTGACCGGTCGTGGAGGACCGGGCGCGAACGGGGGTCCGGCGGGTGACGTCCTCGTCACGGTCCACGTTGCGCCCCACCCGCGCTTCGGGCGCAAGGGTGATGACGTGACCCTCGAGGTGCCGATCTTCTTCAGTGAGGCTGCACTCGGGACCAAGCTGACGGTTCCCACCCCCGAAGGGGGCAAGCGCACCATCAAGGTGCCCGCGGGGACCTCCAGCGGTCGGTCCTTCCGTATCCGTGGGCACGGTGCCCCCAAGCGTGGCGGCGGCAACGGCGACCTCCTCGTGAAGGTTCGGATCGAGGTCCCGTCGAAGCTCTCCCGTGAGCAGCGCAAGCTCTTGGAGGAGCTTGCCGAGCACGACGATCCGAGTGCGCGCGATGCGGCCCTGTTCCAGGGTCAGCCCCAACAGACCTAGGCGAGGATCATGAGCGAACAGCGCTACCTCGAACCCCGAGATGGTCCGTCGTGGTCGTGGTCGTCGCGCCGCGACGATCAGCCGATCCAGGATCCGTACTCGGCTGACGACGACATCGACACGCCGCTGTACGTGATCTCGGTGGCCGCGGACCTCGCCGGCCTGCACCCACAGACCTTGCGCGCCTACGAGCGCGAAGGCTTGCTCACCCCCGCACGTACCGAGGGGGGCACCCGCCGCTTCTCGCGCCGCGACGTCGAACGGCTTCGGTTCATCCGCACGCTGACCCAGGATGAGGGGCTCAACCTCGCCGGGGTCAAGGTCGTACTCGATCTCGGGGAGAAGCTCGAAGCCTCCCGGCGACGGGTCGGCGAACTCGAGGAGATGGTCCGGGTCCTCGCCGAACGGGTCGAGGAACGCCCGCCGTCGGACCGCTACCAGATCGTCAAGGCACCGTCATCCGGCGTCGAGGTACATCCGCTGCGGCGCCGCACCGGCGAGCGTGGCGGTCCGGTTCCCCGCGGCGCCACCACACGCCGAGCTCGACCGATGCCCCCGTCCTCACGTGAGGTCGCCGACGTCTGATCGCGAACCCCGGAGAGCCTGTTGGCTCAGTCCGGCCGGATGCCGTGACGCTGTAGGACGACGAACGTCAGGGTGATCGCGAGGACGAGGGGCCCGCGCAGGATGCCGTCGGTCGCCGGCGGCCTCGCTGGCTCCGCCTCGTCGTCGACCGGTTCATCGGCCGCCCCGTCGTCGTCGTCGGTCTCGTCTGTCGCGGTTCCGGTTGGCTCGTCGTCCTCCGCTTGCTTGACCTTCCCGCCGGATCCATCCGTGGGTTCGTCGGCGGGGCCGTGACGTTCGTCGGCCGGGTCGTCAGGTTCGTCGCTCCTCCGGTCTCCGTTGGGCTGGGTGGATGGCACGGTCTCGCCCCTCTGACGTGGGGATGCATAGCGGTCCCCAGGTCTCGACGCCCCAGGGTCAGCCACCACCTAACCCCGCGGCACGCGGTCGAACCACCCCGCCGGTACCCAATCCTCGCGCGCTTCGTGCACGGAGTCGGTCGATGAGTGCGCGCCCGTTCAGCTCACCGATGAGGTGCGGACGTCGGTCAGTCCGTGGCTGCGCAGGGTCTCGGCGACCGCCTCGACCGTCACCGACGAGGTCTCCGGCCACCGCCGGCCCTTCTCACGGACGCCGTGGTGGCGGTAGGCCATCAGCCGCACCGGGAGGGTCGGGTCGAGGCTCCGCACGAACGCGGCGTACGTGATCAGTTCGGCCTCACCGTCGGTGAGCCCCTCGATCACCAGCAGGCGAACCTCGGTCAATCGGCCAAGCGCATGCAGGGTCCGGGCGCTCGCCACCACCTCGGCGTTGCCTTGCCCGGTGATGATGCGGTGGGTGAGGTCATCGATGGCCTTGACATCGATCATCGCTCCGTCGAGCACGGGCGCGAGCCGTCGCCACCCCGACTCGTCCAACGTGCCGTTCGTATCGACGAACGTCGTCAGGTGCGCCAGGTCCGGATCGGTCTTGATGGCCTCGAACAACGCGAGCAACCCCTCGAGCTGGAGAGTGGCCTCGCCGCCACTGACGGTGACGCCGCTGAGGAACGCCGCGTGCGCACGGATCTGTTCGAGCAAGGAGTCCACCGTGGTCCAACACGCCTGGTTGCTCTCACCGATCAACGACGGGTTGTGGCAGTTGAAGCAGTCGAAGTTGCACCCCTGCAGGAAGATCGTGAAGCGGTTGCCGGGACCGTCGACGAAGCTGACCGGCAACGTGCTCGCGACCAGCAGCCCGGCGTCCTGACCGGGCTCGGCCTGCGGCAGCAACACGTTCATGGGACGGCCCGCAACCGGAAGGGGTTGGTCTCGGCGCTGATGACGCGGTGGGCCCGTTCGAGGACGTGGTGGTTGTCCATCGCCTCGGCGCCCAGCACCGTGCTCTCGTGGCGGACCTCGCCCGAGCGTGACCGCTCGACGTCGCTACGCCGCACCATGTAGCCGGTGATCCGGACCAGGTCGCAGCCGTCGACGTCGAAGGTGATCTCGCGCAGGCCGGCCGCGAACGCGCCACGGGTGAGGTCCGAAAGTGCCGTCGGGTTGTCCTTCACGGTCGGCTCCAGCGCGAAGATGTCGCTGATGCCCGAGGGGAACAGGCGATGGTGCGGTGCGACGGCCAGGATGTGGCTGAGCGTGTCCGGCTCGCGTCCCGTGGGGATGCGAGCACCGGCGGATACCTCGACGTCTTCGCTGATGCCGGACTGTGCGTGCAACATGGCGCGGTCGTCCACGCAGTAGGGCATGGGCGCCTCGTCGACCGCGGCCGCCGCGGCGGCGATGATCTGGTGGCCGAGTTCGGTGGCGTCACGCTCGACCCCGTACAGCGGGTCGCCGCCCAGGAGTCCGTCTGCGGCCTCCGCGACCCCGTAGAGCCCGGCCATCGCCGTGAAACGCTCGGGGTCGATCAGGCCCTCGTCGACCAGGAACCCGTGGTCGTAGAAGCGGGCCTCCTCGACCAGGAACCGGATCCGCGACCTCATCACCTCGAACAGCAGTTCCATGTGGGCCGGCAGGGTGACGGCGAGGTAGTCGTCGACGTCGCCGGTGTGGCGCGCGACGCTCGCGGCGAGGTTGAGCCGCACCAGGGTGTGGGCCCCGCCGCCGATCGGCAGGGTGTTGTAGCAACTGACGACG
>SKNK01000383.1 GCA_007120565.1 Nitriliruptoraceae bacterium
AGGAGCCATGGCCACGATCTCGCTCCCGAGCATCCGCGTCCCGCGGCTGCTCGACGCAGCGCCGTGGCTCAAGGCGCTGCTCGTCTGGCGGATCGCGCATCTCGCTGGTGCCGTGGTCGGACTGGGAGCCGCACTGACCAGTCCAGCGCTCGAGGGGCCGGCGATGATCGCCGCCACGGCCTTCTGCGCCACGCTCGTGGCCCTGGACCTCGGTGCCGTGGTCGGCCTCGCACGCCACAAGCCGCTGGGCCGTTCCTTGTCCCTCGCCGCGGACTACGTGACCTTCCTGGGCGCGGTCCTGGTACTCCTGCACGTCAACCGGGTGTTCATCGGGCTCGACGCCCTCGGCGAGACGTTCGTCCGTGGGGTCCCCTTCGGCCTCGTCGCGATCCTCGCATGGGTCATCACGGGTTGGGGCGAGCACACCGACCGGTTCGCGAGGCTGCGCCGTGCGGCCCGGTACGTGGCGTACGTCGCCGTTGCCGCGATGCTGATCGCCGTTGGCCTCCTGCCGGGGCTCGCGACCTTCGTCGCTCGCACGGCACAGCCCCTCCAACTCGTCCTCGTGGTCGCGATCGTCGTCAGCGGCTACATCGCCTGGCGCACCTTCCAGACCGACGTCGCGTTCGCCCTGCAGGTCCGGACCGGGACCAAGAACGCACTGGACGGCCTGCTGTTCGCCTCGCCGAACGTGCTCGGCTTCGTCGCCTTCTTCGCCGGTCCCCTGCTGTTCAGCCTGTTCGTGTCGTTGACCGAGTGGGATGCCTTCGGCGAACCCGTCTTCGTCGGGCTGTCGAACTACGCCGAGATCCTGTCACTGAACGTCGCCTTCGCGGACGCCGGGCAGTCGAGCGCGGCAGCCCTCGCAGACGGCTACCAGCCGTGGTTCCGCTGGGGTGACCTGGTCGTCGGCGCGAAGGACGTGATGTTCTGGACGTCGATCCGCAACATCGTGGTCTTCACGGCGTTCGCCTTGCCCCTGTCGACGATCCCGGCACTGTTCCTGGCCACCCTGCTCAACTCCAAGGCGCCGGGGATCAAGGTCTTCCGTGCGATCTACTTCATCCCGTCGATCGCTGGCGTCGTCGCCGTCGCCTTGATCTGGCGGCAGCTGTTCGACTCCACGATCGGGTGGCTGAACTACCTCATCAGCCTGACGGTCGCGGGACTCAACAACCTGCCCTTCGTCTCGATCACCGACCCGCGCCTCCAGTGGTTGTCGGATGCCGACATCGCGTTGTTCTCGTTGGTCATCGTGTTCTCCTGGATGTTCATCGGCTACAACGCGGTGCTGTTCCTCGCCGGGTTGCAGGGCATCGACAACACGCTGCACGAGGCCGCCCGGATCGATGGCGCGAACCGTTGGCAACGCTTCCGTCACATCACCCTGCCCTCCCTGCGGCCGACCACGTTCTTCGTCGTCGCCTCCACCGGGATCCTGACCCTCCAGCTGTTCGGTGAGAACGTCGTGCTGTTCCCGACGACCACGCCGATCGGAGCGGGGCCGCAGAACGCGACCCTCACCCCGGTCGTCTACCTCTACGAGCAAGGGTTCCGCCGCTTCGCGTTCGGCTACGCGTCGGCCGTGGCCTGGGTGCTGTTCGTCCTGATCTTCCTGTTCACGCTGGTGCAGTTCCGGCGGCAGCGCAAGCAAGCGGAGGGCTGACGCTGATGGCGGTCGTGACCGGAACCAAACGACGCAAGGTGCTGCAGCGCATCGGGCTCTACCTCGCGCTCGGTGGCTTCGGTCTCATCATGCTCTTCCCGTTCGCCGTCGTCGCGTTCGGGTCGCTGAAGGAGACCAGCGACATCTTCCGCTTCCCTCCTCGACTCCTGCCCTACTCGCAGGAGACCGCGGAGATCGACGGCGAGGAGATGCCGCTCTACATCGTCGAGGGAGAGCAGCGGGTGCTCGTCGAGACGGTCGCGGTCGGTCTGTTCGCCCCGCCCGACGATCTCGACGCGATCGTCACCGTGGCGACCGACGACGTGGAACGTCGCGGCGGCTTCTTGGACACCGAGACGGTGGAGGTCGACGGCGAGGAGTTGCCGCTGTTCGACGTCCCTGTCGACGGCGAGACCGTACCGATGGTTCAACGCGGCTCAACCACACAAGGCCGCTTCGCCGCCGTGGACGACCCGAGCAACCTCGTCAGCGCCAACGTGCGCACGGCTGAGCGGGCCGACTCCCTGGCGATCCAGCCCGAGAACTACCGGCGCGTCACCGAGCTGCAGAACCTCGACCGCAGTCTGACCAACACGGTCCTGGTGACCTTGCTGGTCGTCGGGGGGACGGTGCTGACCTCGATCCTGGGTGGGTACGCCTTCGCCCGCATCGAGTTCCCGGGCCGTGATGCGATGTTCCTGGTCTACATCGGGTCGATCATGGTCCCCTTCGTGATCCTGATCATCCCGCTGTACCAGCTGATGGTGGCCCTGGGGTGGGTCAACTCGCTCGCGTCGCTGGTCTTCCCCTTCGTGTTCAACGCCTACGGCACGTTCCTGATCCGCCAGTTCTTCATCTCGATCCCGAAGGACCTGGAGGAGGCCGCGATCGTCGACGGAGCCTCACGGTGGAAGATCCTGTGGCGGATCTTCGTGCCGCTGTCGATGCCGGCCATCGCGACGCTGTCGACCTTCATGTTCCTCTACGCGTGGAACAGCTTCATCTGGCCGTTCATCGTCATCGGCGCCGGCAACCAGGACAACCACGTCCTGACGGTCTCGCTGCAACAGCTCGGCGGACGCGCAGCGGAGACACCGAACCTGGTACTCGCCGGGGTGATGATCGCGATCGCCGTGCCGGTGACGGTATTCGTCCTGGCTCAGCGGTACTTCGTCGAGAACGTGGCCACCAGCGGGATCAAGTAGCCGGCGAGCATCCTGCCCAGCGGCCTCGTGGCGCTGGGCAACGAGGCCCCGTGGACCTCACTCCTCGTCGGCGTCCAGGTCGATCTTCTGGAACAGAGGGCTCGGCTTGCCGAGTTGCGTGCCGGCTGACACCTCCTGGCGATGCCAGCCGCGGCCGTCGAGCTCACCGTCACCGCCAACCCAGGTGTCCAAGGTCGCGGTGGACGTCGGTACGAAGGGCGCGAACGCCAGCTTGAGTCCGTTGATGGCCTGCAGGGCAACCCATAGCGTTGTCGCCGTGCGATCGCGATCGGTCTTAGCGGTCTGCCAGGGCTCCAAGGCGTTGAGGTAGGCGTTGGTCTCCTGTGCCCCGTGCAGCGCCTGCCGCAGGGCTTGCCGCAACTCGACCTTCTCGAGCAAGGTCTGCTCTTCGGCCAGCACCTCGTCGATGGTGGCCAGCAGCGTGTGGTCGCGCTCGTCGAGTTCCGCCGGCTCCGGAACGATCCCGTCGAAGTTCTTGCGCGTCATCGCGAGCACTCGGTTGACCAGGTTGCCCCAGGCCGCAACCAACTCGTCGTTGATGCGTCGGACCAGTTCGTCCTCCGACAGATCGGTGTCCGCGTACTCCGGCAGGATCGTCGCCAGGGCGTAGCGGAGCTCGTCGACCGGGAACACCTCGAGGTAGTCCAGGAGCGACTTACCGACGCCGCGGGACTTGGACGCCTTGTCCCCGCGGAAGGTGACGTACTGGTTGGCGGGCACGTTGGTCG
>SKNK01000415.1 GCA_007120565.1 Nitriliruptoraceae bacterium
CACCGCCTCGGCGCCGGGATCGCTCGCTCCCGTGAAGAGGTCCGGGTTCGCCTGTCCGTGCTCGTACAGGCTGTAGAGGGGTGGGCGGTAGCAGCGGCAGTCGTCCTCGCTGCTCGGTAACGGGATCTGCACCAGGTTGCGAGGTATCCCGATGAGCGCGACCTCGGCGGTGTGTGGGTCGATGCTCAGCACCATGTTCGCATCGTTGCGTGCCCCGGTTCGTCCGGCGCCAGAGTCCAGACCGATCAAGACGATGTCGATCGTGCCATCGGCCGTTCGTGGGAGGTCGCCGACAATCGGCGCCGCCATGGCGGGTTCGAGCGGCATCGACGACGGCGTGGCTGCTGCCGCCGGAGCGGCGGTGGTCTCCTCGATCATGGCTTCGATGTGGGGTTGAACCGACGGATCGCTGGTCGCCGAAGCGACGGCGAACGTCTCGTTGAGCGTCCGCCGGACCGTCTCGAGCTGCCAGGTCGTGGCCACGTGGGGGAGTGCGATCACCGATGCTGCCAGGAGGATGGCCACGTTCCGGCTTCGGTGTGCGCGGCGGCGGTCCCGCCGGCGATAGGGGAGCGCCGCAGGCCGCTGCAGGACGTGGTGACCCCGGCCGGTCCGAAGGATCCGCAACTCGGTGAGACGCACTCCCAGGATGGCGAGGTTGAGTCCACCCAGGAGGGCGAGCGTTGGCGGGGATACGAAGGTGTGGAGCAGCCCACCGGCTAGCTGCACGACCAGGAAGGCGAGCGCCACGATCGCCAAGGTGGCACCCGCCACGAAGCCCGCAAGGCGGCGCCTTCCCGCCATCCACGAGTTGGCGCCCGGGATCACGCCGGCGATGGCCGCAGCAGCGGGACGGAGCGGGAAGCGTCGTCGTCCTGCTGTCGCGCGGCGTTGCGCCCCGGACGGTGGATCAGCCGCGGTCCAGATCGTGGATCCCGGGCTGGTCCCTGTCATCGTCGGTCTGGCTCCCCTGAGCGGCACCCTCGGTCGGCCCCTCCACGGCCACCGACGATAGCCGCTGCACGCGAGCCACGTCCTCAGACATCCACGCCATCACGCTCGATGCTACGCAGGGTCACCCGCCAGAACAGCACGAGCCAGGACGCGACCCCGATGAGTTTCGCGGTCTCCTCGCGGACCCCGCCCCATCCGATCATCGAACCGAACGCGTCGATGAACAGGGCTACCGCGTACCACAACGCGGCCCAGAGCAGGATCGGAAGGTCTGGTTCGGCCAGCAGCCGCCGCCGGAACAGCAACGCCCAGGTCACGGCCACCGCGACGAGGACGATGATCACGACGGGCTTGGGGACCCCCAGGAGCCTGGGCGCGACGGTGCTGTGCACCATGAACAGGTCGTCGAAGAGCAGTGCGGCAGACAGCAGCCCAGATGCCGCGAGGAACCATCCCTCCCGACGTTCTCCTCGCCGCCACAGGATGGTCGCACCCAACCCGGCGATCGCCGTGGTCAAGGCCCACCCCACGACCCCGAACGATCCCAGCCAGCCCTGGTAACGAGGACCGAAGCCGACATCCGAGGCGAGCGGCGACAGCGCGGCCACCTCGAAGTCCCACCCGAGCACGTTGCGGATGAACAGGACGAACACCACCACGCCGGTCAGGGTGGCGGCGGCGGTCCAGGCTGCCGCACGCCAGCGGTAGCGGCGCATACTGACGCCGGGGTCGGAGTTGGGAGCGCTCATCACGAGGACGGCACCCTAAGGGCCTGTCGCCGCAGGGGGCCACACCGGACGGCGAGGTGGTGCGTCGCGAGGCTCCCCGCTCGTAACGGAATGTATTCACTTAAGCACGGAGCGATGCTGGTCGATGCTCAGGGTAACCATCTCCTTCGGGCAGGCACCGCATTGTCGAGCACTCTCAACCGGCCGATCATCCGACTCCTTGGCCTGGTCGCGGCCACGGCGTTGGCGATCGGCCTTCTGGCAAGTTCCTCGAGCGCGGGGCCGACCACCAAGGACGGCCACGGCCTGCTGACGGTCGAAACGTCGCCACAGGTCGCTTCACAGATCACGGTGGGCGGCGTCCAGCGCAACAGCTCCCTGGTTCGTGGTCTGGAACTGCCGGAGGGGTCCTATCTGGTGTGTGTCAGTGAGGTCCAGGGTTACCTCTCGCCTCCGTGCGAGACCATCGAGGTCCGGGACGGGCAGACGGTCACGCATGTCGCCACCTTCCAGCCGGCCGGCACGCTCACGGTGACCACCGAGCCGTCCGGCACCGGCGGCATGATCGTGGTCAACGACATCGATCGGGACCGAGGCACCGCCTCGTTCCCGGTTGCCGCGGGAGAGCACGTGGTCTGCTTCGGTGACATCGGGGGCTACGAGTCGCCGGACTGCCAGAGCATCAACATCGCCGGCGGAGGCAGCGTCTCCGTCACCGGGTCCTATACCACGCTCGCGACGGAGCCGTCCGAGGGCGATGCGGGTGGCGACGACGACCCGAAGGATGGTTCGGTCGGTGAGCCTGAGCCGACGCCGCCACCGCCGGACGCGGATCCCGAGCCGGGTACCGGGGGAGCTGACGAGCCGCCACCGACATCGGGTGAGGCCGGAGACGAGGATGGCCGTGACCAAGACGACGTCGGTCCGCCGAACGGGTTCACCGACGTCTCGGAGGGTGTCCACCGGGATGCCATCCTGAGGATGGCGGGCGCCGGAGTCATCGCCGGGTACGCCGATGGGACCTTCCGTCCCGCGAACCACGTGACTCGTGGGCAGATCGCAACCCTGCTCTCACGAGCCTTCGACCTCGATGCCTCCGGTTGCGGCCAGGACTGCCTCAGCCTGACCGACGTCGAGACGTCGACGCACCGAGAGGGCATCAACGCGGTCGTCAACCATGGGATCGCCTCCGGCTACGCCGACGGGACCTTCCGCCCCGACCGCCCCGTGACGCGTGCGCAGCTCGCGTCGATGCTGGCGGCAACGCTCGGCCTGTCGGACGAACTGGTGGATCACCCCTTCGATGACGTGCGAGGGACCACCCATGAAGCTCGGATCGCCGCGCTCTACGAGGCGGGGATCACGAAGGGCAGCAGTTCCACCAACTTCTCGCCCCAGGAGTCCACGCGTCGGGACCAGTTCGCGACCCTGCTGAGCCGCGGCATCGACGCTCCTTGACCGTCCGGCCCGATCCACCGGCCGGATCGCCGTTGTAGCGCGGCCGTTCAGGAGCGTGTCGATGTTCGCCGGTGCGCCGTGACGGTTGACCGGTCGGCTGGTCGCGGGCGGGTGATGGAACGTTTCGTGCGGTAACGTTCCGTCCCGCCGTGGTGGCGGCTCGATCAGCAGCGTGGGTGGTGCGTGATGTCCGGCAGCATCGTTGAGGCGGAGCTGCTGGGTTCGCGCGTCGACACGGCCGCAGACACCTTCCTCCGCAACCGGCACGCCAACCTGGAACTGGTGGCGGAGATCCACGAGCAGCTGGCGCTGGCCCGGGCGGGTGGCGGTGCGGAGAAGCTGGCTCGCCACCGTGACCGTGACAAGCTCACGATCCGTGAGCGGATCGCCCTGCTCTGCGACCAGGACAGCCCCTTCCTGGAGCTGCAGCCCCTGATCGGCTGGGACAGCGACTTCCTCGTCGGCGGGTCGGTCGTG
>SKNK01000299.1 GCA_007120565.1 Nitriliruptoraceae bacterium
GACCAGGGCCTGATCTACCGCGGGAACCGCCTGATCAACTGGTGTCCGCGGTGCAACACGGCCCTGTCGGACATCGAGGTGATCCATCACGACGATGTCGGCGAACTCGCCACCTTCGTCTACCCCTTCGCCGACGGCGACGCACCCGATGGACGCAAGGGCGTCGAGGTAGCGACGACCCGGGCGGAGACGATGCTCGGTGACACCGCCATCGCCGTGCACCCGGACGACGACCGCTACACGGATCTGGTCGGCAAACAGGTGCGTCACCCCTTCCAGGACCGCACCTTCGACATCGTCGCTGACGACTACGTCGATCCAGAGTTCGGTTCTGGCGCGGTGAAGATCACCCCGGCCCACGATCCGAACGACCACGCGATCGCGCTGCGCCACGACCTGCAGATCATCGACATCCTCGATGACCATGCCGTCACCACCGACGTGGTGGGGGAGCGCTTCGCCGGGCTCGACCGGTTCGAGGCCAGGGCCAAGGTCAAGGAGGCGCTCGACGAGCGGGGGCTGTTGCTGAAGGTCGAGGAGCACGAGCACAGCGTCGGCCACTGCGAACGGTGCAACACGGTCGTCGAACCGCGCCTGTCCGACCAGTGGTTCGTCTCGATGCGCCAGCTCGCGGACAAAGCCGCCCAGGCGGTGCGCGACCGGCGGACGACGTTCGTGCCGGAGAGCCAGACCAAGACCTTCCTCGACTGGCTGGACAACCTCCACGACTGGTGCATCTCGCGGCAGATCTGGTGGGGCCATCGCATCCCGGCCTGGTACGGCCCCGACGGTGAGATCCGCGTCTCGCGTGAGCCGATCGACGAGCCCGGCTGGGTCCAGGACGAGGACGTGCTGGACACCTGGTTCAGCAGCCAGCTGTGGCCCTTCAGCGTGTTCGGCTGGCCCGACGAGACCCCGGAACTCACGACCTGGTACCCCACCTCCACCTTGGTCACCGGCTACGACATCAACACCTTCTGGGTGTCGCGGATGATGATGATCAGCCTGTGGATCAACGACGAGGTGCCCTTCCGCATCGTCCACAACCACGGGCTCGTCCGCGACGAGCACGGCAAGAAGATGGGCAAGTCCTTCGGCAACGCGATCGACCCCTTGGGGATGATCGACAGGTACGGCGCCGACGCCACCCGGTTCGCTCTGCTGCGCTCCGCCGCGCCCGGTACCGATGTGCCGCTCGCCGAGGAGTGGGTGGAGGGCACCAAACGGTTCGCGAACAAGCTCTGGAACGCGGGCCGGTTCGCTCTGTCGAACCTCGACGGGCTGCGGCCGGGGGAACTGCCATCGCGCGACGCCTTGGCGCTTGAGGACCGGTGGATCCTGTCCCGCCTCGAGGCGGTGCGGGCGGACGTCGACGCCGGGTACGACGGCTACGACTGGCCGGTCGCCTGCCGTGGCCTCTACCACTTCGTGTGGGACGAGCTGGCTGACTGGTACCTCGAGGCGGTCAAGGTCCGCATCTACGGCGACGACACGGCCGCAGCGGACACCGCCCGACAGGTGCTCGCGGTCGTGTTGGACGAGGTGTTGCGGCTGCTGCATCCCCTCATGCCCTTCGTCACCGAGGCGCTGTGGCGTGCGCTGACCGGTGCTGCCGGGGGCGAGCAGTCGTTGATGGTGGCGTCGTGGCCGAGCGGCCGCTCTGATGACCGCGACATCGAGGTGGAACGTACCTTCGCGGTGCTGCAGGACCTGGTCACCCAGACCCACCGGTTCCGCTCGCAGAACGGGATCGCCCCATCGGCACGGTT
Source organism: Nitriliruptoraceae bacterium (assembly GCA_007120565.1). GTDB lineage: Bacteria > Actinomycetota > Nitriliruptoria > Nitriliruptorales > Nitriliruptoraceae > CSSed11-175R1. Next base: position 1,770 of record SKNK01000299.1, read on the forward strand.
CGAGCTGACGGTGGCCTCCACCGAACGCGAACTGATCGAGGACCAGCGCGCGTTGGTTGCCGCACTCGCTGGCTTGTCCGATGTCGTGTGCGTCGACGCGATCGAGGAGCGTGACGGCACCTCGACGATCCAGTTCACCGCCGGTCAGGCCCAGGTCGAGCTCGCCGGGTTGATCGACGTCGGCGGCGAGCTGGCCCGGCTGCGCAAGGAACTCGCCAAGGCCGAGGAGGACCTCGCCAAGGTCGACGGCAAGCTCGCCAACGCCTCCTTCGTCGAGCGGGCTCCCGCCGAGGTGGTCCAGCGTGAGCGCGACCGTCAGGCCGAACTCGGGGAGACGATCCGCCAGCTCGAGGAGCGCATCCGTGCCCTCGAGGCCATGGACGGCTGAGCGACCCACCACCGACCGTGAACGACGAGGTAGCGAGCATCGCCGACCAGGACACCCCGACCGCGGCACCGGTAGATGCGACGAGCGGCGGACGCCCGACGTCGCCGGATGCCGCGCTGCCCTGGGTGGTGCGATTCGCGCCCCTGGTGCCGGAGCGGGGAGTCGTCCTGGACGTCGCCGCCGGCGGTGGACGCCATACCCGGTGGTTGGCCGCCCAGGGTTGGCGCGTCGTGGCGGTGGATCGGGACACCTCGGCGTTGCTGGACCTGGTCGACCCGCCAGGGGTTCACGATGGACGCACCACGGATGCCGCGGCCGACGTCGAGGTGGTCGAGGCGGACCTCGAGGAGGGGCCCTGGCCCTTCCCGGACCGTCGGTTCGACGGGATCATGGTCACCAACTACCTCCACCGGCCGTTGCTGCCGACGCTCGTCGCATCGGTCGCACCCGGAGGGGTGCTGATCTACCAGACCTACGCCCGTGGCCACGAGCGGTACGGGCGGCCGACGAACCCGGACTGGCTGCTGCGCCCCGGCGAGCTGTTGGAGGCCGTGCGGGGCCGGTTGCGGGTCGTGGCCTACGAGGACCTCACGACCGATCAGCCAGCGCGGGTACAGCGGATCGCGGCGGTGGCGGAGGAGTGAACCCGTCGGACGCGGCTACTCGGCAGCGACCGCGCGGAGGCGCTCGGCTGTCGCCGAGTCCAGGGGATAGAACAGCTCCAGTGCGAGTTCCGCCACGGTGACGTCCGCCGGGGTGCCGAAGGTGGTGATGGTGGTGAACATCGCGAGTTCACCCTGCGGATGCCGGAGCCGCATCGGCACCACGACCCCTTCCGGGGTGTCGATGTGGCGGGGTAGGCCGCGCACGGTCGGGTACGCCTCGACCTCGTCGAGTAGAGCGAGCAGTTGCGGATCGCCGGTCGTGCGAGCGTCGTGGCGGAGCCGCTCGACGAGGTGGTACGCGAGCTCCGGGAGGTTGACGATCAGCGGCGCCAAGCCGTCGGGATGCAGGGTCACGCGGTAGACGTTCAGGGGCGGCCCGAGCAGCGCGGGGTCGACGGCGGCGGTCAACGCCGCGATCGGGCGGTTCGCCGCTAGCACGTTCCACCACCGGTCGACCGCCACGGCCGGGTAGGGCTCGTGGCCTTCGAGGATCTGGTCCACTGCCGCGCGAACGGAGCGCATCTCGGGGGCATCGAGGGGCCGCTGGGGATAGACGGGGGCGAAGCCAGCGGCGGCGAGCAGGTCGTTACGTTCGCGGAGTGGCACCTCGAGGTGGTCGGCGAGCGAGAGCACCATCTTGCGGCTCGGCTGGGAGCGCCCGGTCTCGAGGAAACTGAGGTGGCGAGCAGACACGTCAGCGGCCAGCGACAGCTCCTGCTGCGACAACCGTCGACGCTCCCGCCAATCGCGCAGCACCGGCCCGAACGCTGGCCTTGGGGTCGCGTCGTCGGGGC
>SKNK01000074.1 GCA_007120565.1 Nitriliruptoraceae bacterium
CCATCCAGCGACCATCTGGTCTCCTCGTCAGCGCACTGCGGCGCGTCGGCTGGTGCGGTCAGCGCCCTCAAGCGCGAACTTCGAAACGCGCTATCTGGCGGCGCGGTCCTGCACGTCCAGGTCCTGCGGAACATACTTCCTCCTGGGAGTTGGGGTGGCGGCGAACGGTCACGGCTGCGCACTACGGGGTCCGCCCGTGCTCATCCGACGTGGCCACGAAGGGGTGGCTCGTACCCCGGTTGCCCCGTCCGAACAGCACCGGAGCTACGAAGGTGCGGAGACTCTGCGAGACTCCGCAGACGGACAGGTGACGAGGGAGCGGAGGCGCGGATGCTGTGGCGCGCACTTGTGGCGGGGCTCTTGTACCTCGCGGCTGCCCGCTACTCGGTGCTCCTGCACGATCTCGCTGGTCTCGGCGCGATCTTCTGGCCGGGAGCGGGCGTCACCGTCACCGCGTTGTTGGTGTCACCGCGGCGCTGCTGGCCAGCCATCTTGGCTGCCGTAGGAGCCGCCGAACTCGGCAACGACCTGTCGCTGGGGTTCGGGTTGGCGGCATCGCTGTGGTGGGCCCTCGCGAACGTGGTGGAGCCACTGGTGGCTGCGTGGCTGATCCAGTGGTGGCGAGCTGGCGACTTCGGCGATGTCAGCTCGGTGGTTCGCTTCGTGGGTGCGGTGATCGCCGCACCCATCGTCGGAGGCCTGATCGGTGCGATCGGCACGACCGCCGCAGCGATCTCCGAGCTGCCGTACGCGGTGACCGTGGGGCAGTGGATGATCGGCGACGCGCTGGGGATCCTGACGGTGGTGCCCTTCGGGCTCCTTGTCTTCGGACACCTCCCCGCGGCACGCCTTGGGGCGGTCGAGGGCGTGTTGGCGATGCTGGCCGTGGGAGCGACGTCGGTGGCCGTCTTCACGGTGCCTGATGCGAGCAATGCGGTCGCGTCCGGCTACATCGTTCTGATCCCCATGGTGTGGGCCGCGGTCCGGCTGCAGGTCGCGGGAGCCGCGGTCGCCCTCTTCCTGATGGCCCAGATCGGCAACGCCTCCCACGCGTTGGGGCGTGGCCCGTTCGCCGGAGCGGACCTGACCCACATCCAGAGCTCGATACAGCTGCAGTTCTTCTTCGCGATCACCGGCGTCACGGTGCTGCTGCTGGCCTGCCGAACCGTCGAGAGCAAGACCTTCCACGACCTCGCCGACGCTCGTGCGCACCTGATAGCCGCGGTGTCCCACGAGCTGCGCACGCCGCTGACCCCGATCGTGGGGTTCAGCGAGCTGCTGTTGAAGCGGCAGACCCTCGATCCCCAGACCCGTCAGGGCGTCGAGGTGATCCACCGCAACGGGCAGCACCTCACCAAGCTGGTCGAGGACCTCCTTCGAGCTTCGCGCGTCAGCCACGGAGCGCTGCCGGTCCATGCCGAAGCCGTCGAGGTTGCTGACGCCCTCGACGAACTTCTGCTGGGTCGAGAGGGAGACACCTTCGAGGTGACGGTCAGGCCTCCGGACGCACGCGTCCGCGTGGATCGGACCCACCTGACCCAGATCCTGACCAACCTGTTGGACAACGCGGCACGCCACGGTCAGCCACCTCTGGCGATCAGGGTCACTTCCCTCGGCAACGAGACGCGGATCGCGATAGCCGACCAGGGTGACGGTGTTCCCGATTGGTTCGAGCCGGCCTTGTTCGATGAGTTCGCACAGGCCTTGCACGGGGACCAACGCCCCACCCTGGGACTCGGCCTCGGTCTTCCTATCGCCCGAGCCCTAGCGATCGCCAACGACGGCGACCTCAACCACCAGCGGACCGGCAACGAGACGCAGTTCATCCTGCGACTGCCCACGGCATAGGAGCGCCTGCCGGCCACGCCGTTGTCGTACCGTGCCGGCATCGGATCCGGGGAAGGCGAGGGATCGAGCATGGGCCTACAACCTGACGTGGCCGCCCTGCGGCGGCGATTCTCAGCACGACACGACAGCGGGCCGTTCCTGATGCCCAACGCGTGGGACGTCGGATCGGCACGCCTGCTCGCGAGCCTTGGCTTCCCCGCGTTGGCCACGACCAGTTCAGGACACGCCGCCTCACTCGGACGTGGGGACCAACGGGTGACTCGAGACGAGTTGCTCGTGCACGCCGCGCAGGTGGCGAGGGCCGTCGAGTTGCCCGTGAGCGTCGACGCCGAGGCCTGCTACCCGTCCGATCCCGGAGGGGTCGCGGCGACGGTGCGGATGATCGCCGAGACCGGAGCGGCCGGGGTCTCCATCGAGGATCACGACCCAGACACCGGGCTCGTACCGTCGGACAGCGCCGTCGAGCGCGTCGGTATCGCCGCCGAGGCTGCCCATGAGCACGGGCTGACGCTCACCGCCCGCGCCGAGAACCACCTCTACGGCGAGGACGACCTAGACGACACCATCGACCGTCTCCGGGCGTATCGACGGGCTGGCGCCGACGTCGTCTATGCCCCCGGTCTGACATCTGCTCAGGACATCGAGCGACTCGTACTGGCGGTGGATGCTCCGCTCAACGTCCTCGCCCTGCCGGACGGACCCAACGTGGAGGAACTCTTCTCCCTCGGGGTCCGGAGGGTGTCGACCGGCGGCGCGTTGGCCTTCTCGGCCTACGGCGCTCTCGTGGACGCGGCGCAGGAACTCCTACGCGCTGGCACCTCGACCTACCCCACGCTCCCCCAGGACCGGCGCGGCATCGCGTTCATCTGACCGACGCATCCACACGACCGTCGCCGTCAGGTCGGGTCGACCCGCTCGCGCACAGCCCGGTCGACCGCGCGCTGCATCGCGTTGACGACCGCCTGGATCGTCAGTGGCTTGAGCCGCTCGATCGCATCGGAGAGCGCCGCGCTCTGCTCGGGAGACATCTCGTCCTGCAGGTAGGGACGCAGCAGGTGGCGGCGCAGCAACGCGGCCAGGTCCTCGGCGAGCTGGCCCGTCGCCGCCTCGATCATGCGGTGGGACTCCTCGAGCATCTCGCGCGGCACGGCGACATCGAGCAGTTCGAGAGCGAGCTCGAGGTCAGCGGGGCGGGTCCGCACCCTGCCCTCGTCGAGGATCTCGACGGCACCGGTCGCCGCGAGGTCCTGCAGGGCCGACTCGTCGACCCTGCGACCGGCCAGCTCATCGAGCTCCTCGCGCGTGAGCACCTGGGGTGGATCGGTGACCCACGGAGACAGCAGAGCCCCGAACACCGCGACGTCGGCCGGGGTGGCGTCATCCGGGACCCGTTCGAGGAAACGCTCGATCGCCTGGAGCGTGAACCCCTTCGCCTGCAGGTCCCGGACCAGCTGCAGGCGAGCCAGGTGGCCGGCGTCGTAGCGGCCGGTGCGCCCGTCCAGCTGCGGTGGTGGCAAGAGCCCCTTGGTCGCGTAGAAGCGGACGGTCCGCACGGTCACCCCGGCAGCCACCGCCAACTCATCGACCGTCAGAGCTTGCGCCTCGTCGGCAACCTCGGCCTCGCTCATCGCCACCTCGCAGCATCGACACCGCAACTTGCGGAGCATGACAGCGATGATGTTACATAACCACTGTCACGGTCGTGCCGAGCCACGGACGACCGACCTGGCGGGTCCGGACCACAACGACCCGACAGGACCTTCG
>SKNK01000291.1 GCA_007120565.1 Nitriliruptoraceae bacterium
GCACCGGCCCGACAGACCACAACGTCCGCGGCGGCGTACGCGTCCGCCATACTGTCGATGAAGTCGACGACCGCCACGCGCGGACCACGCTCGTTCTGCCTGGCCTTCGCCCACGCCGTCGCCGTCACCTCGTGGGTGGCCCGACCCGTGGCATGCAGGATCTGCACATCGAGGTCGCCCCAGAGCCGGTGCGCCTCGATGATCGCCCGGTTGAGCGAACGCGCGCCTTGGCTGCCGCCGAACACCAGCAACGTGGGCCGATCCGGGTGCAAGCCGAACCCCTCGCGCGCCTCAGCGCGTCTGGCGTCGCGATCGAGGGTCGCGATCTCATCACGGACGGGGTTACCGGTCACCGCGCACCGCTCCGATCGACGGAAGCGCAGAGCCGACCCGGGGACACTCACCGCGATCCGGTCCGCCCAGCGGGCCGCGATCCGGTTCGACAGACCGGGGACCGCGTTCTGTTCGTGGATCACCAGGGGCAAGGCGAGCTTCCAGGCGGCGCGGGCGACGGGGAAGGACACGTAGCCACCGAAGGTGACCACGGCGGCAGCCTCCTCCTGGCGTGCCAGGGCCATCGACCTCGCCACCGACCTGCGGAGTGCTCCCGGGACCTTCAGCAGTCGTGGCGACAACCGTCGTGGGATCGAAGGGGTCGCGATCGTGTGGAGGCGGAACCCCGCGGCGGGCACCAGCTTCGCCTCCAGACGATCCTCGACCCCGATGAACACCGGCTCAAGTCGTGGATCGAGATCACACAACGCTCGTGCCGTTGCGAGTGCGGGGAAGACATGTCCGGCGGTTCCTCCACCGGCGAACAGCACGGTCCGGCTCATCGCGTGATCCCTTGGTCGTTGGTCGTCTGCGGCTGGCGGGCGATCGCCACCAGGATCCCGAGCGCCACCAACGTGGAGACCAGCGAGGAGCCCCCGACAGACACCAGCGGCAGCGTGACCCCCGTGATGGGTAGCAGACCCACGACCGCCCCGACGTTGACCAGAGCCTGGCCGACCAGCCAGGCCGTGATCGTGAACGCGACGGTGCGTCGGAAGCCGTGGGGTGCGGCATACGCCACGCGAAGACCGAAGTAGAGCATCGCACCGAACAACGCGAGCACCGCGGCCGCGCCGATCATGCCCAACTCCTCGCCGATGATCGCGAAGATGAAGTCGGTCTCGGGGTTGGGAAGGAAGTTCCACTTACCGCGCGAGGAGCCGAGCCCGACACCGAAGATGCCGCCGGATCCCAAGGCGTAGCGGGACTGGATCAACTGGAACCCTCCACCCAGGGGGTCCGCGGTGGGATCGAGCCAACTGGTCACGCGGGCAAGCCGATAGGGAGCGACGACCGCGAGCACCACCACCGCTGCCAGGCCGACGCCCACCAGCCCGGCGACCAGACGCGTGCGCAGACCCTCCACCCACAGGATCGCGCCGACGATGAGCCCGAGCAGGATCGTGGTTCCCAGGTCGGGCTGACGCAGGACCAGGAACGCCAGCACGGCGAACACGGGCAACGCCGGCAGCAACAGGTGGTCGGTGCTGTGCAGGGAGCCGTCCTTGGGTCGCTTGCGCTCCAGGACGTCGGCGATCCACAGCAGGGTCGCGAGCTTGGCGAGTTCGGAGGGCTGGAAGACCAGGGGGCCGGCTCCGAGCCAACGGGTCGAGCCGTACCGCTGCAACCCGATGCCGTCGATGAGCACCAGGACCAACATCGCCAGCGACATCGCCATCAGCGGCCATCCGAGCCGACGCCAGACCCGTGGATCGAGGTTGGCGGCGAGCACGAACCCGACCAAGCCGATCGAGACCCAGATCGCCTGGCGGACGAACACCCCGAAGGGGTTGCCAGCCTCGGCCGCATCGACGAAGGAGGCCGAGAAGCTCATCAACAGCCCGAGCATGACGAGCAGCACGGTGACCACCGTGATCCCCGTCGCGTCCGAACTCCACGCCCCCGCGCGCAGGCCCGGCGGGAACCGGAACCGTCGCGCCGTTGGTCGTCCCGTGCCGGCGAGGTCATGCGACATGGCTGCCCCCTGTCCCGATGGATGATCCCTCGTCACCCGATCGCTCGAGTCGCTGCTCTGCCGCGAACCGTCGCGCCGCAGCGGCGAACCGGTCCCCACGTTCGGCGTAGTCACGGAACTGATCGAACGAAGCGCAGGCAGGAGACAACACCACCGCATCTCCGGATCGCGCGACCGCTGCCGCCCTCTCGACCGCCTCCTCCACGGAGTCAGCCAACGTGACCGGCACGTCCTCCGACCGGCAGACCGCAGCCAACTCCTCGGCCGCCGCCCCGATGAGTACGGCGTGCCGGACCCGGCCGAGGTGGGACGCGAGGGTCGTGAGGTCCACCCCCTTGGCCAGCCCGCCGGCGATCCAGACGATCGAGGGGAACGCCTCGAGCGCGGCAGCGGCGGCGTGCACGTTGGTCGCCTTCGAGTCGTCGACGAAGCTCACGCCGGCAACCTCGGTGACCGGTTCAAGCCGGTGTCGCCCCGGCGAGAAGCTCGACGCGGCGCTGCGGATGCCGGACAACGGAACACCGGCGAGGGCGGCCACGCAGGCCGCGGCAGCGACGTTGCTCACGTGATGTGGCGCGGAGCTCACCAGGTCATCGAGCGAGAGGACGAGCTGCCGTTGGCCGTCGACACCCCGGAAGACCAACTCCTCGGCTTCGCAGCCGACGCCGAGTTCGACGCCTCGCCTGGCGGAGAAGCTCGCCGAACGTCCGTGAGCTGCGCGAGCGAGTTCGAGGGTGCGACGGTCATCGGCGTTGGCAACGGCCCAATCCTGATCGGTCTGGCCGATCCAGATCCGAGCCTTCGCCTGCGCGTAGGCGTCGAGATCCGCATGCCAGTCGAGGTGGTCCGGAGCCAGGTTGAGCAACACCCCGACCTCGGCACGCAGGCGGTGAGCGAACCTCAACTGGAAGCTGGAGAGCTCGGCGACGAGCACCGTGTCCTCCGGCTCGGCCTGTGCGGCTTCGGTGAGGGGTCGGCCGATGTTCCCGCAGGCCGCCACCGCCACACCGCCGGCAGCCACCATCGCGGCGAGTAGTTCGGTCGTCGAGGTCTTGCCGTTCGTCCCGGTGACCGCCAGGAGCCGGTGGGGGTACAGGCGCATCCCCAGCTCCGGCTCGGACCACACGCTGATCCCGGCTTGCGCGGCATCCCGCAACACCGGAGCATGCTCCGGTACGCCCGGGGAAGGCACGACCAACTCCGTGCCTTCGGCGAGCACCTCACCGGGGCTCTGCCCCAACTCGATCCGTAGCCCTTCGGACCGCAGCTCGGCCACAGCCGGATGTCGAGGGTCGTCGTCGACCATGGTCACCTCGACCCCGCACCCCGACAGCGCACGCGCGGCGGCTCGACCGGACGCGCCCAGCCCGATGACGAGCGCGCGTTCGATGCCGTCAAGCGGGCGAAGATCGGGGAGGTTCATCAGGTCAGCCCACCGGACCGACGCGGCCGAACCACTCGGCGTAGAACACCCCGAGGCCGAGGGAGATCCCGATGCCGGCGATGATCCAGAACCGCACGATGATCGTGGTCTCCTGCCAGCCAACGATCTCGAAGTGGTGGTGGAACGGTGCCATGCGGA
>SKNK01000513.1 GCA_007120565.1 Nitriliruptoraceae bacterium
AGGTCCTTCTCGGAGAACTCGGGGTCACGCTTGCGCAGCTGGTCCTTCAGGCCGGACAGCGGCGGGTCCCCACCGAGTTCGTCCATCAGGTGGATGACCGTGTCGCGCAGCAGTTGGAAAGCTGCATCCTCGTCACGCGGAGCGGACGGGAAGTCGACCTCGGGGTCGCCCGGCGCCGAGCCATCGGTCAAGGTGATCACCTTGTTGTCCGCGAGGTGGCGCAAGAGCTCCCGGAAACCACGGAACCCGTAGTCGCCCTCGGAGAAGGTCGGATCCTTGCGCAGCAGGGCGCGCTTGAGGTTGGACGCCTGGACCGATCCGGCCGTGTTGGACTGGATGCCCGCGAGGGTGCGGGTCAACAGGCGTTCGAGCTTGCGCAGGTCCTGCTTCTGGGTGGACTTCTTCGGAGATGCCGGGGCGTCATCGGTCGCCTTGCTCGACGACGACTTGGCCTTGGAGGAGCCAGACGAGGTGGACGCAGCCTTCTTCGACCGTCCGTGGCTCGGCTTGCCGCCGCGGTTCTCGCGCAGCGGGATGCCCTCGAGACGGTCGTAGAAGATGAACTCATCGCACGCCGGTGGCAGCATGGCCGATGTCGACCCCTTGAGCCCGACCCCGATCACGCGCTTGTTCAGCTCGCGCAGCTTGCCGACCAGTGGGGTGAAGTCCGAGTCGCCCGAGACGATCACGAAGGTTGAGACGAAGTCGCGCGTCAGCGCCAACTCCATCGCGTCCACCGCCATCTGGATGTCAGCCGCGTTCTTGCGGACCGAGTCCGAGCGCTGCGGGATCTCGATCAACTCGACGTTGGAGTCGACCATGTCGCGGCGATCGTCGCGGAAGAGGTTCCAGTCCGCGTAGGCGCGGCGGGTGATGAGCCTGCCACGTTCCGCGAGGGCGTCCATCAGGGGACGCGGGTCGAAGCGGTAGCCGATGTCGCGTGCACCGATCGCCACGTTCTCGTGGTCGATGTACAGCGCGAGTCGCTCTTCTGGGGGTTCGGGTGCAGTCATGCGCCGCACCCTACTGGTTCGGAGCCTCAGGGTTTCACGACCTTGGGCGTGACGCGCTCACGACGAGCGGACCACGCGACCGTGCCGTGATCGACAACGGGGTCTCTCAGGTGCACCGATGCACCCCACAGACCACATTGCGGCCCCCTGCCGGGACGAACCCAACAGCGGGGTCTCTCAGGTGCACCGATGCACCCCACAGACCACATTGCGGCACGCAAGCTCCGGGCCCGGCGGTGAGGCTCCGACACGGGCCCGGGCCGGTGTCTCGCCGTGTGCAGCGCCGCCGTCTGCGAGTCGCTCAGGGCAGGGCGATCTCGACCTCGAGGAAGTCCGTCAGGGCCTCGACCACCGCCTGCTCGTCCCCGTCGAAGTGGATCCCGAACATCCCGAGTTCGCGAGCTACCTCGACGTTGCGGGGTAGGTCGTCGACGAAGGCGACCTGCCCGGGCGCCTTGCCGATGCGTTCGCAGGCCAGCTCGTAGATCTGGGGGTCCGGCTTGCGCATGCCCACCTCGGCAGAGATGACCAGGACGTCGAAGGTGGATGCCAAGCGGTCCCGTGGGTAGATGTCGGTGCCCCACGAGTTCGAGAGCAGCCCGACCGGCACGCCGCTCGAGCGGACCTGGTCGGCGACATCCCAGAGGTTGCCGGTCGGCACCATCGCCGCGAACAGGTTCTGCAGGACCCCAGACTCGGGGACCTGGTAGCCGTCGTCGCGCAGGAGCGAGACCAGCTGGGCATCGAACTCCTCCGAGGAGATCTCGCCACGTTCCAGCGCACCGATCATCCCACCGCCGGGGGTGCGCGACGCCTCGACCAGCAGTTCGAACGATCGTCCGGAGGGGATCCCGATCTCCTCTTCGAAGGTGAAGAAGGAGCTGGCCACGGGACCGGTCAGGACGCCGCCGTAGTCCAGGAGGAGCGCCCGGTCGGTCTGCGGGTTGGCACGGTCGTCTGTCTCGGTCATCGTCCCGCCTCAGCAGCAGCATCGCTGGCCAACTCACCGAGTTGCAACACGAGGCGCCCGTAGGCCTCGTGGCTTCCGTCGGTCTCGCCGTAGGCCCCCGAGGCGTAGCGGCTGTAGACCCCCTCGAGGATGCAGGCGAGCTTCCAGTACCCGAAAGCGACGTAGTACCCGATGCCGTCGAGGTCGCGTCCCGTCGCTTCGGCGTAGCGCTGCACCAGTTCCTCGCGAGGCACGAAGCCCTCGACCAGGGTCGGCGCACCTGGCAGGACCTGGACCTTGTCCTCGGGCTGTGTCCAGTAGACGAGGAGCAAGCCGACATCGGCCAGTGGATCACCGAGGGTCGTCAGTTCCCAGTCGAGCACCGCCGCGACCTTGCCCGTCGCCGGGTCGAGCATCACGTTGTCGAGACGGTAGTCACCGTGGACGATGGCCGCGAGACCCTGCTCGGGGACCGAGGCGGCCAGGCGAGCGTGGACCTCGTCGAGCAGCGGAAGCTCGCGGGTGCGGGTCTGGGCCAGCTGCCCGTGCCAGCGCCGCAGCTGACGTTCGAGGTAGCCCTCACGCCGTGAGAGCTCACCGAGCCCGATCTCGTCGACGTTCACGTCATGGAGACGGACGAGTACATCCACCAGATCCTCGGACGCCACCCGGCGCGTGTCCGGGGTCAGGACCGCCTCGGCGCTCCGAGCGTCACGGATCACCTCACCATCGACGAACCGCATCACGTAGAAGGGGGCCCCGGTCACCTCTTCGTCAGCCTCGAAGCCGACGCACTCCGGCACCGGGACGTCAGTGGGTTCCAACGCGCTGATGATGCGATGTTCACGTCCCATGTCGTGCGCGGACTCGATCACGCCACTGAGTGGGGGTCGCCGCAGGATCACCCGCCGGCCCTGCGGATCGGTGACCCGGTAGGTCAGGTTCGATCGGCCACCTTCGATCACCTCGAACCGCAGCGGGTCCCCGAGCTCCGTCCGCTCCTGGAGCCAGGTGGTGACCCGAGCAACGTCGATGCCGTCGACCACGCTGTCCACCTCTCCCTCGCCTGGGTGCAGAGCCTGGCACGTCCACCACGCGAGCGCCAAGCTGGCACGACATCAGCCCGGGCCCAGCGCCGGGCACGAGGGGGCCCGTTGCGTCCACGGCCCCGACCGAAGGACCGCCGACGCTACGCCGACGCTGCGCCGACGCTACGGACCGGCGAACGGCGTTGTAGCGTAGGACCGGGAGACGTGGTCGGTCACGACCCGTCGCGGGGGCCGAACCAGGGTTGATCGGCACCGACCGGAGGAACTGGCGTTGGGACGCACAGGCCGTCGCTCCACGCCGTGGCCTCCGGACGGTGTCGGTGAGCCAACGGACGGTGCTGGGCCCGGAGACGAGACCGCCCAGAGCCCACCCCTGCCGACGAGACGCGGTACGCGGACCCTACGCCGATTCCCTACCCAGACCTTCCGCCGGCGACGACCTCTCGGACGCATCGGTCGAGCCAGCGTGGACCGCATCTCCGGACGCGTCCGATCGCTGTTCGAGACCGGTGGCACCGGGTTCCGCAACCTCGCGCTCTGCCATGGGCTGAGTACCGCGACCGACACCCTCGTTGCCATCGGGCTCGCCG
>SKNK01000239.1 GCA_007120565.1 Nitriliruptoraceae bacterium
AGCAGCGGGGCGGCGAGCGGAGGGGAGCTGAACCCCTCATCGGTCCAGGCGAACCCCCCTGGATCATCGACCGCCGAGGGCCCGTGCACCCCGTCAGGCTGCCACCGCGAGGCCGGATCCGGTCGATCGATGGGCGGGTGGTCGCGGCGGTGCAGCCGGTAGCGGTAGCGGGTGCCGGGACCGACGCCGTCGATGATCGCGCCGTGGAGTCCGGCCCCCGGTCCGGGTCCGCCGGTCATCGCTTCGAGAGTCACCACCTCGTCGTCGAGGACCACCTCGACGTGGCTGGCTTCGGGTGCCCAGACCTCGAACCGTGTCCGGCCGCCACCCAGCGACGTGGCGCCGAGCCGGCCGCTACCGGGGGGCTCGACCGCCCTCATGGGCGTTCGGGTGTGGGAGGGGAGGAGGGCTCAGCGACCTGGGGTTGGGCGGCGACGCTGGGGGGTACCACGGACAGGGCTTCGGCGATCTCGATGAGTGTGTCCCGCCACTCGGTCGCGACCTCGTCACCTTCGCTCGCGCGCCGTGCCAGTTCCTCGCCGTGGTCACGCAGCGTGTGCCACACCACGTCCTGGGCGGGGGCCAGATCGGCCTCGAACGTGACCGTCTCGGCCGCCTCCAACACCGACATCACCCGCTGGACACCCGCATGGTTGTCGTCATCGAAGGTGGCGAACAGGTCGTCGTCCGCCGCGATCTCGGTCGCGATCCGTCGTGCGAGTCGTTCCACCGTCTCGCGGAAGGTGTGGGCCAAGCCGTCGGTGTCGAGGACGATGTCGAACCGCTCGGCATCCTCGAACAGCGCGGAGATGCGCTGTGGGTCGAGGTTCGCGCTGCTGAGGGCGTTGCGCAGTTCGGCGTTGATCACGACCTCGGCGGCGGCGCGCAGTTGAGGAGGGACCGTGGCGCGCAACTCGGTGAGGAACCGCATGAGTGGCGCGCGGGCGCGGTAGATCATCCGGTACGTCGACTCGGCTTCGTCGACAGCGGTTGCCAGGACACCGTCGAGGATCCGCCGCTGTTCGTCGCGGAACAGGTCGCGCAGCGAGTAGCGCTGTGCGCCGAGGTGTTCGTCGATGGTCCGGATCACCCCCGGCCAGTCCGCCAGTTCGAAGTGGTGCTCCAGTTCGTCCCGGAGCGCGACGTAGGCCTCGTCCTCTCCATGGGGCCGGACCCCGCACAGGAAGTTGTGATCGCCGAGGTGGAAGACGCCGTACTCGATGGCGGTCTCGGCTTCGGTGATGACCGATCGGACCGCGAGACGTCCGAAAGCCATCTTGGCCCGACCGGCCTCGCGCAGCTCATCGTCATCGCGGACGACCTCGAAAGCCCCGATGCGGTTCTCGGCCCCGTACGACCACGACAGACTGGAGATCGCGACGTGCGCGCCGACCTGCTCGAGGTCGGCGATGGCCGGGCGGACCAGCTGTTCGTAGATGGCTCGCCCGTCGCCGAACTGCGGCTCGTTGCTCTCGGCTTCGGCGAGCAGCTGGAGGAACGCGGGTTCGAGATCCTCCGGCTCCCCGCCGTCAGACGTGGCCAACTCGCGGGCGAGCTGCAGGGCCCGCGCCGCGTACATCAACACCTGCGTGCCCTCTGGGCGCGACAGCTCCTCGAAGAACCAGCCGCAGCTGGTGTACATCAGCAGGGCGTAGCGCTGCATCTCCAGCAACGACAGGGCGGTACGGCGTTCGGCCGCGGTCAGCTCGTGGGTCGCATGCTGCTCGAGGAACCCACCGAGGTGGTCGTGGCGGTGGAGCACGACGTGGTGGTAGTCGTCGCGAGCGGCCCACGGGTCGGTGAACAGCTCGCGGCCCTGACGGTCGAAGCGTTCATCGAGTTCATCGTGGAGCCAGTCCAGTGCTTCACGCAGGGGAGCCCGCCAGCGCTGATGGCGGCCACCGCCGTCGGCGCAGCCGCAATCGGAACGCCACCGTTCGACCCCGTGAGCACAGCTCCACGAGGATCGCTGCACCACCTTCGCCTCGTGGGTCGGAGGGTGCAGGGAGAGGAACTCGCCGTAGTTGGTGAGCTTGACGTCGTCACGAGACATCACCCGCTGCAGGGTCGCGGCCAGGGCCATCTCACCGTTCTTGTGGTGGTGACCGTAGGACTCGCCATCGGTGGCGATGTTGACGAGTTGGGGCTCGTCTCGACCGTTGAACCCGTCCAACAGCCGCTGCTCGAACACCTCGGCCGAGTCGAGCAGGCCCTCGAAGGCGACCGCCTGCGAGATCGGGCCGTCGTAGAAGAAGACGGTGATGTCGCGACCGGACGGTAACGACACGCGGTAGGGCATCGTCGGATCGACGTGGCCGCCCGTGACGTCACGCCACCGTTCCGCTCCGATGGCCCGGGTCGCCTCCGCCTGGTAGGGCGAGAGCACCGTGAAGGCGATGCCTTCCTCGGCGAGGAGGTCGAGGGTGTCGTCGTCGACCGCGGTCTCCGCCAGCCACATCCCTTCGGGGTCGCGACCGAACCGGAACCGGAAATCGGTGATGCCCCAGCGGATCTGGGTCCGTTGATCGCGCTGCGACTGCAGGGGCATGATGACGTGGTTGAAGACCTGGGCCATCGCGGAGCCGTGGCCACCGAACCGTTCAGCGCTACGTCGGTCCGCGTTGAGGATCGCCTCGTAGGTGTCCGGCTCGGCTTCCTGCATCCAGGCCAACAGCGTCGGACCGACGTTGAAGCTCAGGCGGGCGTAGTTGTTGACGACCTGGGTGATGCGTCCTTCGTCGTCCAGGGTGCGGGCCCGGGCGTTGGGCGTGTAGCACTCCGAGGTGATGCGGGCGTTCCAGTCGTGGAACGGGTAGGCCGCATCCTGGCGTTCCACGACCTCCAGCCACGGGTTCTCCCGCGGCGGCTGGTAGAAGTGCCCGTGCACGCAGATGTAGCGGTTCAAGCGGATCTCCGTGCGAGGGGACGGGCCGGGTTCGGGTAGGTGCCGCTCGCGTAGCTGCTGTTCGGGCAGCTGCTACGCAGCTATGGGCCGGGTTCGGATGGTGCCGGGTGCCCGGTCGGTGAACCCCGAGGGTACGCCACGAGCGCGACCCGGGACCCTCCGTATGGCCGTAGGCGACCCTGCGCGTGGTCGGGACTGCCGCCGGCCCGGTGCGGCGGCGGACCGCCGTGGCTCGCGTCTTATCCACAGCTCACGGATCCACCGGTTCGGTGTCGCACCCCTGCGCGATACTCCGTATATGACCACCAGCCAGCCCACCGCCCCCACAGATCCGAGTGCAACGGTCGCCGACACCGACGGTCGCACCGGTGATCGCTCGCGCTCGGCGCAGGTTGGCTCCCATGGGGTAGCAGCGGTCCTGGAGCCCCATCGGGCAGAGCTCGAGCGCACCCTTCCCCACGGTGCGGGACAGGTTCCGGGCCTGGCAGCCGCGCTGGTCGCCGCCCAGGCGATCGATCGTGCGGTCGCGCACCTGGTCGACACCCTGCTCGACCTTGACGAGCACCAGGTTGCCGAGACCATCACCGGCATACCTCTGGAACAGTGGTTGGCGATCGTTGGACGCCGTACTCGCTCGGATCGCCGGATGCTGCTCACGGCCTGCGACGCCCTGCGCAGGTTGCCCAC
>SKNK01000022.1 GCA_007120565.1 Nitriliruptoraceae bacterium
CTTCGGCCGGATCTTCTACAACCAGGCGACGCTGTCCGGTGAAGGGATCCCGCAGATCGCCGTGGTGATGGGGTCGTGTACCGCCGGTGGCGCCTACGTCCCGGCGATGTCGGACGAGTCGATCATCGTCAAGGACCAGGGCACGATCTTCCTCGGCGGCCCACCGTTGGTGAAGGCCGCGACGGGCGAAGAGGTCACCGCGGAGGAACTCGGCGGCGGGGACCTGCACGCGCGCCAGTCCGGAGTGGTGGACCACCTCGCCGTCGACGACCGTCACGCCCTGGCGCTGGCGCGCGACGCGGTCGCCAACCTCGGCCGCCCAAGTGGGCCCCATCCCGACAACCACCTCGACCTCGCCGATCCCGAGCCGCCGTTGCACGATCCGGCCGAGCTCTACGGGATCGTGCCGACGGACGTGCGCCAGCCCTTCGACGTCAAGGAGGTCATCGGCCGGATCGTCGACGGGTCGCGGTTCCACGAGTTCAAGGCGCTCTACGGCGACACCCTGGTCTGCGGGTTCGCCCGGATCCACGGCATCCCCGTGGGCATCGTGGCCAACAACGGGATCCTGTTCTCCGAGTCTGCACTCAAGGGCGCACACTTCATCGAACTGTGCAACCAGCGCGGCATCCCCCTGGTCTTCCTCCAGAACATCTCCGGGTTCATGGTCGGCAGGGACTACGAGGCAGGGGGGATCGCTCGCGATGGCGCGAAGATGGTCACCGCCGTGGCGTGCTCGACGGTGCCGAAGCTGACCGTGGTGATCGGGGGGTCGTTCGGCGCGGGCAACTACGCGATGTGTGGTCGGGCCTACTCCCCCCGGTTCCTGTGGATGTGGCCCAACGCTCGGATCAGCGTGATGGGTGGTGAGCAGGCAGCCTCGGTACTCGCGACGGTCAAGCGCGACGGGTTGGAGGCCGCAGGCGAGGACTGGTCGGCGGAGGACGAGGAAGCCTTCAAGGACCCGATCCGCGAGACCTACGAGGCCCAAGGCTCGCCGTACCACGCGACCGCCCGGCTCTGGGACGACGGGGTGATCGACCCGGCCGAGACCCGCGAGGTGCTGGCTCTCGGCCTGTCTGCCTCACTCAACGCCCCCTACGGACGTCCCGACTGGGGTGTCTTCCGGATGTGATCGAGCAGAACCCCTGTCGGCGTGGCGCACCGGTCAGGACCCCTCCTGTCGGCGGGCGCGCCGGTCAGGACCCTTCGAGGGTGACACGGACCAGATCGCGCTCCGGCCCGTCCGGGTGCTGCTCGGGACCAGACGCCACGTCCTCCCAGTAGACCTCGAGGTAGCGCGCCTGACCGCCGCCGGGCACCGTGATCGTTTCACGGAACTCGCCGATCTGCGGCCCACCCGCGGTGGCCGTCGTGAAGTCAGCGAGCAGCACGTCTCCGGCAGGGTTCAGCACGCGGTACTGCAAGGTGCCCTCGTAGACGCTGGCGCAGCCGACCAGATCGATCTCACCATCGACCTGTTGCCCGTCGACCGGTGAGACCACGTCGATGAAGGCCCGCATCTCACCGCCCTCGTGCACGGCACACGGATCGGTCATCCGTGCCTGGTTCGGCATGGGAGGAACGGCTCCCCCCGACCCGTCCGCTTCGCCGGGCTCAGCTTCAGCCTGCTCAGCCTCCTCGATCAACTGCTCCATACGTTGGCGCACGGCGTCGACGACCTGGCGGATCCGCTCGACCTCCAGGCGGGTCAACTCCTCCAGCTCAGCTTGCCGTTCCGCCGACAGTGCCGGCCCGTCGGTGTCCTGCTCAGGCTCTTCGGTGGCCTCGACCGCGTCGGCGGTCCCCGCGGCCCCCTCATCCGGCCCCGCCTCCTCCCCCGTCGAACCCTCCTGGGCCATCGGGTCGATCACCGGGCGCAGGTCGGCACCGCCGGTCAGGGGCACGACAGCGAGCAACGCCACCACCGCGATGCCGGAGACCGATGCTCCCACCAGGCGCCGGCGGCGGCGCTGGCGCCCCTGTCGCCAGATCGCATCCGCATCGGTTGGCGCGTCCGGCTGACCTCCGCCGTCGCGCAGTAAGTGATCCAGGTCAACCGACATCGCTGCTCTCCTCGTTTCGGACCCGGCCACGCACGGGTCGAGATGGTGTCCGCGGTGGAACCATCGCAGCGGAGGTGCTCGCTGCGCCGCCGTCCTCGAACTCGGGGCCCAGCGCTTCCCGCAGCGCGCCACGAGCCCGATGCAGCCGTTGGCGCATCGCCTCGGCACTGGCACCGTCCAGATCGGCGATCTCCTGAGCCGTCCACCCCAGCACGTGATGCAGGACCAGGATCCGCTGACTGGCTGCGGGCAGGGTCGCGAGAGCGTCGCGGACGGCGAGATCCGAAGCGGATCCCTGCGACTCCGGAGCGATCTCGCCGGTACCCACCCGGGTGCGAGCACGACGCTCGATCCGCCTGCGCCGCAACTGCGAGGTGGCCAGGTTGATCGTGACGCGGTGGGTCCATCCCCCAGGTGAGCCGAGCCGACGCACCTTCTCCCACCGACTGGCGGCTCGCAGCAGGGCTTCCTGCGCGATCTCCTCCGCCACCGCTCGGTCACCGACCAGCAGGTTGGCGGCGCGGATCAGACGTGGCTGCTCGCGTTCGATGAACGCGACCAGATCGGCGGGTGCCTCCACGGTCGGATCTCCTGGCCGTCGGGACGAACGTCTAGGACGATGTTCACGGACACCATGCTCACGCGTGAGCGTCCGCAAGTGTGACCACCACTCCGTGGGTCGCGCGTTCATCGCGCGCTGCCGTAGGTCCAGCGGACGGCCGGCGGCGAGGCTGTCGCCAACTAGATTGGCCGGCAGCACCGGCCGCGGTATCGGTCTCGACCATGCCGCCACGGCTCCGACGGACACCGACGAGGGAGAGGGACACCCGGGATGGCCCAGACCGACCACCTGCTCATGACCCGCGATGATCGCAACGTCGTCACCCTGACGATGAACCGGCCGGAGGTTCGCAACGCCTTCGGCCCGGAGCTGATGCGAGGGCTGATCGAGGCGATGGAGACCCTGGCCGACGACGCCACGGTCCGCGCCGTCGTGCTCACCGGCGCCGGCAAGGCCTTCTCGGCCGGGGCGGACCTGACCTGGATGTCCTCGATCGTCGACAACACCTTCGAGGAGAACGTCGAGGACTCCCGTGGCTTCGAACGGATGCTGCGCGCCGTCTACGACGCACCGATGCCGGTCCTCGCCCGGGTGAACGGCCACGCGCTCGGAGGTGCCGCGGGCCTGCTCGGGTGTGTCGACATCACGGTCGCGGTTCGCGGCGCGAAGTTCGGCTTCACCGAGGCACGGTTGGGCATCGCCCCCGCGATGATCAGCGCGTACGTCCAACCCCGCATCGGCCTGGCCAACGCGCACCGCTACTTCCTCACCGGGGGGATCTTCGATGCCGACCGCGCTCAGGCCATGGGCCTGGTCCATGAGGTCTGCGAACCCGATGACCTCGATGCCACCTTCGATGCGGTCCTCGATGAGGTGCTGGGCGCCGGCCCGAAGGCACAACGCGAGACCAAGGCCCTGGTACGGGCCATCGATGCCAGCACCGGACCGGACGACAGCGAAC
>SKNK01000119.1 GCA_007120565.1 Nitriliruptoraceae bacterium
GGGTCGAGCCGGGGGGGCTCGAGCAAGGGCGGCTCCAACCGAGGCGACAACGGCTCCGGCGCCAAGGCCGACGCCAAGAACGGCAGCAAGGGCGACACCGACAAGGAAGAGGACTCCGGCGAGAGCGAGGGCGAGGACGCCATCGCCAAGGGCGGGACCCGCATGGCAGCGAAGCGGGGCCGCAACGGCGGTGGAGGTGGCGGCCGGCGCAAGCCGCAACGTCCCGGAGGCGTACCGGAGGAGGTTCGTCGTGCGATCCTCGAGGGGCCACCGCGCACGATGTTGGTCACTGCGGGTGAGGACCGCACACAGATCGCGGTGCTCGAGGACCGTGCGGTCGTCGAGCACTACGTCACCCGCAAGGAGGACGTGACCTACGTCGGCAACATCTACATGGCGCGGGTTCAGAACGTGCTGCCCGGGATGGAGGCGGCGTTCCTCGACATCGGCAAGGGCCGCAACGGCGTGCTGTACGCCGGCGAGGTCCTGTTCGATGAACTCGATCTCGAGGAGGGCGCTGACGAGCGCATCGAGAACGTGCTCAAGACCGGGCAGAAGGTGCTCGTCCAGGTCACCAAGGACCCGATGGGGACCAAGGGGCCACGCCTGACCATGCACCTGTCGTTGGCCGGTCGCTACCTGGTGCTGGCGCCGGACTCGGAACTCTTCGGAATCTCGCGCAAGCTGACCGACCGAGAGCGTGACCGGTTGCGCAAGATCGTCAAGCAGGTCAAGCCTGACCACCACGGGGTGATCGTTCGGACCGCGGCCGAGGGTGCGACGGAGGAGCAGATCACCGCGGACATGGAGCGCCTGCTCGCCAAGTGGGACAAGGTGCAGACCGCAGCCGACGGCGCCAAGGCGCTCACGGCGGTGTACGAGGAGCCGCCGTTGGTCGTGAAGGTCATCCGTGACAACTTCGGACCCGAGTTCGAGCGGTGCGTGGTCGACGACGAGGCGCTCTACCGCCAGGTTCGCGGGTACCTCGAAGAGGTGGCTCCCGAACTGATCGACAAGGTCGAGCTCTACGGTCAACCGACCGCGGACGCACGATCGCGAGCCGCTGGTGCTCCACCCTTGGCGATCGTTGCAACCAACGGCGACGGGCAGACTCCCGCCGAGCCGGAGGGTGACGCCGAGGCCACCCCTGCCGACACGGCCACCGGTTCGGCGACGGCGACCGACACCGGCCAAGGTCTGGAGGATGAGACAGCAGAGGCCGCAACCTCCCGTGGATCGTCGCCGGTCGTCGTTGAGGCGGCTCCTGCGGCCAGCACGCCCGTCGACGTCGCCGCTGCTGCGGAGCGTCGAGCCGAGCTCGCGCCGCTCTTCGAGGCCTACGACGTCACCGATCAGCTGCGCAAGGCCATGGGCCGCAAGGTGTGGCTGCCGTCCGGCGGGTACCTCATCATCGAGCCAACCGAGGCGATGAAGGTCATCGACGTCAACACCGGCAAGTTCACCGGAGGTGCGGACACCAACCTCGAGGAGGTCGTGCTCAAGACCAACCTCGAAGCTGCGGACGAGATCGTGCGTCAGCTACGCCTGCGGGACATGGGCGGGATCATCGTCATCGACTTCATCGACATGCTCTTGAAGGCGAACCAGGACCAGGTCGTGCGGCGGCTCAAGCGTGAGCTGCTCCGGGACCGGACCAAGACCCGGGTCTCCGAGGTCTCCCGCCTCGGCCTGGTCCAGATGACGAGGAAGAACGTCAGCCAAGGGCTGTTGGAGTCCTTCAGCCACACCTGCGAGGCCTGCGAAGGCCGAGGCGTGCTCTCCGAGCTCGACTGAGGCGTTCCACCCGGACGCGAGGACCAGCATGGCCACGCCGGTGGTCGCTGGTTCTCGCGCGGTGTGCGCGAAGCGCCCGCCCCGATGTTGGGATGGGGCTGACTGGCCGATGGAGGGGTGACGGACGCACCGTCGTGTGCCAGCGTGGCCGCCGCACGATGCGCGGAGGTGCAGGCGCGCCACACACGAGCGGGTCGAGGAGACACCTTCCACGTGACCGAAGCTCGAGACACCCCAGGAACGATCACCGGCTTGATCGTTGGGCATGTGCGCACGCAACTGGGGGCGAGCGCCGTGGAACGGCTGTTGCAACTGGCCGACGACACACGACCGGTCGAGGAGGTCGAGGATCCGGCGTCGTGGTCCACCCGTGAGCAGTGTCTCGCTCTGTTCGATGCTGCGGCGAAGCTGACCGGTGACGAGCGCGTCGCGTTCCACATAGGTGCGGCCGCCCTCGACACCGCCCTGCGCTGGCCGAGCCGGATGGGGTTGTTCCTCCTGGGGTCACCACGCCGGGTGCTGAGACGGCTCACCGGCAGCAGGCGCCAGCTGTCCCGTTCCACTCGCGTCTCTCTCGGCAGGGCCGGGGCAGGGCGTGCCGTGGTCGTCCTGCATCGGCACTCACCGAGCGCTCACGACTGTTGGTTCCAACGCGGCCTCCTCACGCAGGCGCCCGTGCTCTTCGGCCAGCCTCCGGCGCGGGTCTCCCACCCCGCCTGCCAGGTCGATGGTGAGCACGACGAGTGCGTGTTCGAGGTGAGCTGGCCGAACTGGAGCTGGTGGCGCCGCCAGCCGGCGCGGCGGCATGCTGAGGCCCGGCTGGACGCTGCGGCGAGCCAGGTCGGGGCGTTGGGGCGAGCGGTCTCCACCCTGGTTGCCTCCGATGACCTCGATGAGATCCTCGCACGGATCGCGGCACGTGCCGCCGCAGCGATCCATGCACCGGTTCACCTGTTGGTGGCTCGTACCCGCGAAGGGCTGGAGATCCACGCTGAAGGCCTGCCCGTGGAGCAGGCGGAGGGCCTTGGGCGACGGCTCCTCGAGGAG
Source organism: Nitriliruptoraceae bacterium (assembly GCA_007120565.1). Taxonomy (GTDB): domain Bacteria; phylum Actinomycetota; class Nitriliruptoria; order Nitriliruptorales; family Nitriliruptoraceae; genus CSSed11-175R1. The sequence goes on from SKNK01000119.1 coordinate 2,842, forward strand.
GGGGAGATCGACATCGCGGGGTTCGTCGGCCTGGTGGCCCCGATCGCGACCCCGCGCCGCAACTACGGCTACTTCGCGGCGTTCCAACCCGCTGGCCGACCGTTCCTGCCGGGGGATGAGTCCCACCTCGAAGGACATGCAGGATTGGCTGCCGGCGCCTTGGAGGTCGCCTCGGCGTTGTCCACCGCGCGCCGTCTCGGGGATCGCAACGCCGCTCTGGTCGCCCTCGGACGCAAGCTCGCGCACGAGCATGACGAGCAGGTGATCGCACGGCTGGTTGCGGAGGCGATGCCACGGATCGTCGGTGCCGAGCGTGCGTCCGTACTCCTGTGGGATCCGGTCAAGCGCCACATGCAGACCACCGCGGTCGTTGGCTTCGGAGAACTGACCGAGGAGGCGATGTCCTTCGCGATCCCCTTGGGCGCGACCCCGGCGCTCGGCAACCTCGTGGCGGATCCTCGTCCGCGTCGGTTCGACCGCACGACCAGTGATCCTTTCGTCCGGACGTCGATGGAGATGTTCGGACACGACCTCGCGACGGTCGCTGCGGTCGTCGCCGACGAGGAGATGATCGGCCTGGTCCTCACCTTGAGCCAGAAGACCGACCGTCCCTTCGAAGACCCCGAGCGCGAGATGGATGCGGTCGCCAGCGTCGCGGACCAGGCAGCTATCGCGATCTCACGTCTGCGCCTGCTCGAGGGAGCCATGCACGCAGCCACACA
>SKNK01000042.1 GCA_007120565.1 Nitriliruptoraceae bacterium
ACCATCTGAACGACGAGGTCGTGGTGGTCCTCGACCGCGAGGTCCATCGCCGCGGCCCAGAAGGCCGCGAGGGCGTGCGGGTCGGTGGCGTCGATGGCGATCTGGTGTGCGACCGTCATGGTGGACCTTCCGGATGCTGGGTGGGGCGTGATCACGCGACCCTACGCACGGAAGCGGACGGATCCCGTCCGCGACAGGACCGGCAGCGCTGCTGCGCGCGGATGGCGAACACCGTCGAGGTAGCGACGTGAGGCGTTGCGATGGCGGTTGCGGTGCACCTGCTCGCGTCCGAACGCGCGTTCGGATAGCGTGCGCAATCCACAGGTTGAGAGAAGGTCCACCGCGATGTCGCACCGACGACGTACGGTGCCGATCACTCCCTCTCCACCCGCACCACTCCCCGCACCGCTCACCGTCTGACCGGATACCGCACGGAGGCCACCGTGGATCGCGAAAAGTCCCTCGACCTGGCACTTGCCAACATCGAGAAGCAGTTCGGCAAGGGCTCGCTCATGCGGCTCGGCGACGAGGCGGCCGTCAAGGTCGCCGCGATCCCTTCGGGGGCTCTATCGCTGGACCTCGCTCTGGGTATCGGCGGACTGCCTCGCGGTCGCGTCGTGGAGATATTCGGACCTGAGAGCTCAGGGAAGTGTCTCACCGCAGACACCTACGTCTGGACCGACCACGGCCTGGAGACCCTCACCGAGGTCTTCGCTCGGGTTGGGCAGGCCACGTCCTGCACCTCTCGGGTCACCGACGTCACCGAGCATGACGTCCGGTTGGTCAACGAGGAGGACGAACTCGAGCACCTCGCCGCGGTGACGCACAACAACCGGCGGCCTGCGTGGCGCGTCACCCTGGAGTCGGGGCGACACGTCGAGGCAACCGCCAACCACCCGCTTCGCGTCCTCAACGAACGCGGCCGGATCGTCTGGCGCAAGGTCGGTCAGTTGCAGGAAGGGGACGTGCTGGTCTCGGCGCTGTTCGGTGCGGAGACCGCCACCGGGAACAGCGACCTCTCCGAGGACGAGGCGCTTCTGCTCGGCTACCTCGTCGCCGAAGGGACACTCGGGGAGAGCAACCGCCACTCGGTGACGTTCACCAACGCCCACGATCCCGATGTTCTGGAGGAGTACCTCCAGCTCCTGGAGAGTGTTCTGGGGATCGAGCGAGACCGCGTCCACACCTACGCCGACAAGGACCACCGCGCCTATGACACGGAGGTGCGTAGCCGGCTCGCAGAGCAGTACGGGCTCGACTACGTCGGGTCGGCCGGCAAGGACATCCCGCACGTTGTGCGCACCGGTGGACCGAAGATCCAGCGAGCCTTCCTCTCGGCGTTGTTCGAGGGCGACGGGTGGGTCGAGTCGGGGCCCAGCGTCTGTCTGACGTCCGCCTCGCGCACCCTCGCTGAGCAGGTGCAACACCTGCTCTACGCCTTCGGTATCCCGGTGACGTTGCGCACGCGCCGCCATGACGAACTCGACCGCGACTACCACCAGGTGTCGATCCCGGCGGCCGGCGTTCCTCGTTTCCTCGAGCAGATCGGGTTCCGCTCCGCGCGTCGTGAGCAGCAGGTGGCCCGCCTGATGCCGGAGCCGGTCAACGGCGAGCTGGCCTGTCCTGCGGAGCACCTGCCGAACCTCGCGGATCTCCTGGTCGATCTGCGTGACGCGCTCGGTGGAGACCGCCAGTTGGACGACCTGATCCACGATCTGCGACGGACCGATCTCGTCGGCGACGACGAGATGCTCCGCTGCACGCCCCGACGCCTCATCGGTGTTCTGGAGTGGATCGATGAGCAGCATGTACCGCGCTCCACAGCGCCTCTGGTCGCGCAGTTGCACGAGCTCGCGTCACGACCCTTGACCTACGAGCGGGTCGTGGCGATCGAGTCCTTGGGCGCGGTGCCGACCTTCGATGTGATGGTCCCCGATACGCACAGCTTCCTCGCGAACGGTGTGCTGTCTCACAACACGACCGTGGCGCTGCACGCGATCGCGGAGGCGCAGAAGCTCGGGGGGATCGCCGCATTCATCGACGCCGAACACGCGCTCGATCCGATGTACGCGCGAGCGCTCGGTGTCGACATCAACGAGCTGCTGGTCTCCCAGCCAGACACGGGGGAGCAGGCGCTCGAGATCACCGACATGCTGATCCGCTCGAACGCGGTCGACATCGTCGTGATCGACTCGGTCGCGGCCCTCACACCACGGGCCGAGATCGAAGGTGAGATGGGTGACACCCACGTCGGCCTGCAGGCCCGGCTGATGAGCCAAGCGCTGCGCAAGCTCTCCGGCTCGATCAGCCGGTCCAAGACCTGCGCGGTGTTCATCAACCAACTTCGCGAGAAGGTAGGCGTGATGTTCGGCTGTTTCTCGTACAGCACGCGGGTCACCCTGGCAGACGGTTCCCAGGAGAAGATCGGCAAGATCGTCAACCAGAAGCTGCCCGTGGAGGTTCTGTCCTACGATCTAGAGACGGGCGAGTTCGTTCCACGCAAGGTGGTGAACTGGTTCGATAACGGCCCGACCGACGAGTTCCTGCGCTTCACGGTGGCACGAGGCGCTGGTAACGGTCGCTCCCAGTTCTCCGTGACCGCCAACCATCTCATCTCCACGCCGCAGGGCTGGGCCCACGCGGGTGAGCTGTCCGCCGGCGACACCGTCCTGCAGCGGGTCACCCACAGGCTCTCGGATCAGCAGTGGGAGGTCATCCTCGGTTCGCTGATGGGGGATGGCTCGCTCTCGCCCACGCGCAGTGGTCACGGAGCCCGGTTCCGCATCGGCCACGGCGCGAAGCAGGCGCAGTACGCCGACTTCAAGGCGTCGCTGTTCGGCAACCTCCAGGTGTCGCGCTCCGTCAACGACAAGGGTGCGGTCTTCCATGATGTTCAGCCGCTCGTTGAACTCGCCGAGCTGCGCGACGCGGTCTACATCGGCGGCAAGAAGGTCCTCAGCTGGGACTACCTCAAGTCCTTGACACCGCTGGCGATCGCCCTGTGGTACCAAGACGATGGAACCTTCGCCCTGCGGTCCAAGGGCGTCCAGAAACGGACCCAAGGAGGCTCGGGTCGTAGCGAGATCTGTGTCGAGGCGCTGGAGCGGACCTCGCGGCAGCGGCTACGGGATCACCTCGCCGACACGTGGAACATCCACGGGAAGCTGATAGTTCGAGCGGACAAGGCGGTGTTGCAGTTCCCCACCGCCGAGACAGCCAAGCTGCACGAACTCGTGGCTCCCTACGTCCACCCATCGATGGAGTACAAGCTGTTGCCGCGCTTCCAAGGCCGGTTCAGCGTGGATCCGCAGTTCGCTGAGCCCCGCGACGTCGTCGCGCCGATGCCGATCGTGAGCATCGAGGCGGGGCCACCGAACGGACGTCATACGCATCGGTTCGACCTCGAGGTCGAGGGCACCCACACGTACCTCGCTGATGGCGTCGTGGTGCACAACTCACCTGAAACGACCCCTGGTGGACGGGCGTTGAAGTTCTACTCGTCGGTGCGGTTGGACGTCCGGCGCATCGAGACCCTGAAGGATGGTGCCGAGGCTGTCGGCAACCGGGTGCGGGTCAAGGTCGTGAAGAACAAGGTGGCGCCACCGTTCCGTCAGGCCGAGTTCGACATCGTGTATGGCGAAGGCATCTCCAAGGAGGGGTCGCTGATCGACGTCGGTGTCGACGAGGGGATCATCCGCAAGGCCGGCGCTTGGTACACCTACGACGGTGAGCAGCTCGGTCAGGGCAAGGAGAACTCCCGCAACTTCCTGAAGGAGCACGTGGACGTCGCGGGCGAGATCGAGAAGAAGATCAAGGACAAGCTCGGCGTCAACCCGCTGGCGGCCGACGAGGTCGAGGTCGACGTCGAGGCAGACGACCCGGACGGGGAGGGGTGATCCGTGCCACGCGATGCCGAGAAGTGGCTCGCGGAACGCGGGGTCGAACGCGACCCGATCCGGATCGCCCCCACCGCGACACCTCAGGATGAGTCCGGTGACGGCACCGAGGCAGGCGAAGCCTCACCGGCCGAGGCTCCGGGGCCGACAGATGGCCGCCCCCGATCCGCGGCGGTCCTAGAGGACGACGCTGGCTCCGCACCACCGGTCAGCAGCAAGCAGGCCCAACACCTGGCGGCCCAAGCAGCCTCCGACGCCGCTCTGCTCGAGGACGAGCGGGCGAGCCAAGCCGACCCGACGAAACGCCATCTCGAGGACGACGTGGCCGAGGCGATGGCCTACGTGCGGCGGTCGGCTTCTGCAGCGCCCCAGTCCGAAGGCCGCCTTCGCGGCAAGCTCGAGCAGCGAGGCTGGCCGGGAGTCGTGATCGACCAGGCCCTGGAACGCGCTCGTCGGGAACGCTTGGTCGATGACGCGGCCATGGCGGCAGCCCTGGTGGAGGAGCGACGAGCAAAGGGCCACGCGCCAGCGCGTATCCGGCGGGACCTGCGTGCCCGCGGCTTTACCGACGATGTCCTCGAACCACTACTCGCTTCCGCGGAAGCGGAGGATCCCGAAGCTGCGGCCTTCGCCGTCGCTCAGCGCAAGGCTTCGGGGCTCTCCGGAGTGGAGGCCGAGACGGCGTTCCGCCGCGTGGCTGCGTACGTCGCCCGTCGGGGGTATCCGGACGGCCTGGCCCGCAAGGTCGCACGCGAGGCGGTCTTCGCCGCGCGCGATGCCGAACGGACGGCCGGCCACTGAGGCTGCCGCCGGTCGCCGACGCGCGGCTCTGGCGCGTCCTCCTACCGCGCCTTCCGAGCGATCCGATGAGGCAGCCTGTGGCCCCGCTAGCTCGGGATCTCGCCACCGGAACGGGTAGCCTTCGAACCACGAGCGGAGGATGATCGATGGATGTGCTGCAGACCTGGCTGATGGTCGGGGTCCCCGGCCTGTGTGTCGCCGCGGCGTTGTTCGTCGGGCGGTCCGTGGTGCGAGCGTGGCTCGGCTACCTGGTGCTCGCCGCGCTGATCATCCTGTTCGTCCTGACCCCGGGTGGTGGGGTCTCCGCGGCCCTCATCGGTGCGATCGGGGTCGTGTTCGTCGCGAACGGTCGCGGGACGAACCGCGACCGAGCCTACGCCGAACACCACCAGGAGCGCGACAAGTACACCCACGCTCAGACCTGAGCGTCCGCCCGGGCTGTCTCCGGTCTGCATGCTCGCCGACGAGCCCGGCGTGGCCGGTAGGTGGCGTACCATCGCTGACCTCGTCCCCTTCCCCTGCTGTGTGAGTCGCCGTGCCCCGGACCTACTTCATCCGAACCTTCGGGTGCCAGATGAACGAGCACGACTCTGGCCGTGCCGCTGGCATGCTCGAGACCCTCGGCTACCGCCGCGCCGGATCCGAGCAGGATGCCGATCTGGTCCTGCTCAACACCTGTGCGGTGCGCGAGAACGCCGACAACCGCCTCTACGGCACCCTGGGGCACCTCAAGGGACTCAAGGATCAGCGACAAGCCGATGGCCAGGACCTGACGATCGTCGTCGGAGGCTGCCTGGCCCAGAAGGACGGCAGCACCGTGGCCGACAAGGCCCCGTGGGTCGACGTGGTCTACGGCACGCACAACCTGCCGAACCTGCCCGCACTTCTCGCGGAGGCGGACTCGGCGGCGGTTCCCGTCGTCGAGCTGATCGAACAGCTCGAGACCTTCCCCTCCGCGTTGCCCGCCAAGCGGACCGTTCGGCATCACGCGTGGGTGTCGATCTCGGTTGGGTGCAACAACAGCTGCACCTTCTGCATCGTGCCATCGCTGCGCGGCCAGGAGCGTTCACGTCGGATCGGTGAGATCGTCGAGGAGGTCGAGCAGCTCGTCGACGACGATGTGATCGAGGTCACCCTGCTCGGGCAGAACGTCAACTCGTACGGTCGGGATCTGGCGGGGGCAAGTCAGTTCGCTCCGTTGCTCCGTGAGCTCGGCAAGGTCGACGGTCTCGAGCGGGTCCGATTCACCTCGCCGCATCCCCGCGACTTCTCCGAAGACGTCCTACAGGCGATGGCGGATACGCCCAACGTCTGCCCCCACCTGCACCTTCCGCTGCAGTCGGGTTCCGACCGCGTCCTGCGACACATGCGTCGCTCCTACCGGCAGCGTCGCTTCCTCGCGCTGGTCGAGCGCACCCGTGAGCTGCTCCCGGACCCCTCGTTGACCACCGACATCATCGTTGGGTTCCCGGGCGAGACCGAAGAGGACTTCCAAGCCACCCTCGACGTCGTCGACCTGGTTCGTTTCGACCAGGCCTTCACCTTCCAGTACTCCCCGCGGCCGGGCACACCGGCGGCGGAACTGGTGGACGACTTCCTTGACCCCGAGGTGATGGCTGACCGCTACCAGCGGCTCGAGGCCCGGGTGCGACGCCACTCCCACGAAGCGCATCAGCGCCTGGTCGGTACCCGCCAGGAGCTGCTCATCGAATCGCCGTCGAAGAGCGACGAGTCGCGCTGGTCTGGGCGGACACGCGCCAACCACCTGGTGCATCTGCCGGCTCCGCGGGTCGCACCCGGCGCGGCTCCAGAGTACGCCCCGGGCGACCTGGTTGACGCCGACATCCTCGAGGCATCGACCAACTACGTCATCGCCGGCGAAGCCGCCGCGGTCCGCCGTACCCGTGCAGGACGAGCTGCGGCGGACGCGATCGCCCGCGGGGAGGGCTGGGGGCTGCCGGACAGCACCCCGGTGACCCCGGGCGCCCGCTCGTTGCCGGTCCTCGCCGGTTGATGCCACTGTCGCGATGACCTCCCTGCCACGTGTAAGGACCGCCGCGTGCCCGTGACCCGTGTCGTGATCGTGCCGGCAGCCCCACTGCTGGTGCCTGAGGCTTCCGCCGCGCAACCGGACCAGCTCCGCGATGCCGTTGGCGAGCTTCGGCGAACGGTCACCACGGCACTTGCCTCCCTTCCGGAACAGGGAACGGCCCTGCTTCTGGACTCCGGCGCAGAGTCGCTGGTGCACGATGCCGCGATGGCGTCACTTGCGGGGTACGGACTGCGGCAGGTGACCGCGAGCATCTCGATCGACCCCCACCTGATCACGGCGGTGTCCGCCCGCGGGCAGGCCCCGCGGGTGCGTAGCGACCGACTCGACGGCGACCCCGCGGTGCTCGCCCTGCTCTTGGCTCAGAGTCGCCCTGGACTGCAGCTCGCACCGATCACGATCCCCACCGGAGCTAGCGCAGCCGGGTTGCACGACATCGCCGTCGGGTTGACGGCTGCGGCCGACTCCCTGCCGGGCCCCGTCTACGTGATCGCGACCGGCGACCTTGCGGCGACCCTGGATACGACCAGCCCGGGCTACGAGATCGCCGGCGCGCGAGACTGGGACGCCGGGGTCGTCGAGGCGGTTCGTCAGCACGATCCCGTCGCTCTGGGTGAGTTCGGACCGGCTGCTGCAGTTCGGTTCCAGGCTCGTGGTTGGGCACCCATCACCGTCGCGCTACTGCTCGCGGAGGCGCACCGGTGCGCGCTCAGCCAGATCACCTACCTCGCGCCACGCGGGGTCGGTCAACTCATCGCGCACTGATCGTCATGGCGACCCTGGCCATCGTCGGTCCAACCGCATCCGGCAAGTCGAAGGTGGCGCTGAACGTCGCGCGTCGACTGACGGGTGAGGGCATCCCGGTCGAGATCATCGCCATCGATGCCTTCACCGTCTACCGGGGGATGGACATCGCCACCGCCAAGCCAGGTATCGAGGATCGCGCTGAGGTGCCGCACCATCTCGTCGACGTCCTCGCCCCCTCGGAGACCCTCACGGTTGCTGACTTCCAGTCGCGAGCCCGCGCGATCGTCGATGACGTCGTCCACCGAGGCGCGCTGCCGCTGTTGGTCGGTGGGTCTGGCCTGTACTGGCGAGCGGTTGTCGATGATCTGCGGTTCCCTCCGACCGACGCGGCGACGCGCGAGCGGATCGAGGAGCGCTGGGCGACGGACCCGGTGGCCGCACATGCCCACCTAGCTGAGGTCGATCCGGCCGCGGCGGCCAACATCGATCCGGCGAACCTGCGCCGCACCGTGCGAGCCCTCGAGGTGCTGGAGGTCACCGGGGAGCCCTTCTCGCGGTTCAACGATGCCTGGGAACGATTCGAGAGCCGCTACCGCGACCTCGAGGTGGGTTACCTCGAGCCAGAGGCGTCACTGCTGCGGGAGCGGATCCACGCGCGAGCCGTCGAGATGGTCGCCGCAGGGCTCCTCGAGGAAGCCGCTGCCCTGCGTGAGCTTCCTGGCGGCCTGTCGACCACGGCCGCCCAGGCCATCGGGTACGCCGAGGCGTTCTCCGTCCTCGATGGCGACCTAGGTCGCGAGGAACTCCCGCAGGCGATCGCGACCCGCACCTGGCGGTACGCGAAGCGTCAGCGAGGGTGGTTCCGCGCCGATCCTCGATGCCAGCCGACGGACCCGGATGCCACCGTCGAACGGCTGGTCGCCGCCGCTCGAGGCACATCCGGGACCTGAGGTCACGGCACGAGGGTCAACTCGTCGACGGCAACGGCTCGAGTGGCCGGCAAGGTGAAGGTGATCGGGATCGTGTCGCCGTCTCGCCACAGCTCCGCCTGATCGGTGTAGTGGCGGTGGAAAGGACGGCCCGACTGGCCCGTGAGGTTGATCCAGCGACCGGCGTCCAGGTTGCCCATGTCGACGACCATCCGCATGGAGGGGACCCAGATCACCTCGTAGCCGTGGTTCGCCAGCCATCCGGTGGCGTTGACGATGTCACTGCCACCTGACGTCTCCAGCGGCCCGCGGTTGAACAACCGCTCGACGGGGCCGATGCCCGACGCCCCGAAGGTGCCGTGAGTGAGCGTAAGCGTGTGCAGTTCGCCCCAACGCCAGTCATCGGGGTCGTCGGAGAAGGTCTCGACCAGTTCGTCGTACGCCGTGGACATGGCGGCGTGCAGCACGTCGTCCCGGTCTCGGTTGCCCGCTGCCTCGACGTCATCCCACCAAGGTGAGTCCGGCTCGTCGAGCAGGTGACGGACGACCTCCCACCAGCGGCCGCTGCCGTTGGGGTGAGCCCACTCCGGGAGCACGTCGTGGAAGGTCAGCACGAGCAGATGTCGCCACGTGACGTTGAACGCGGCGCTACCTGCGGAGTCCGCATCATCCTGCAGGTTCCAGCCCGCGAGCTCGGCCTGCACGGCAGCCACCCCTTCGTCGCCCCGATCGTCGACCGCGATGAGCGCTGGTGCAAGCGTCTCTGCGTTGGCGTTGTGGTTGTCCATCTGCATCGCCAGGAGATCCGTAGGCGAGTGCTGCCCCTGGGCCTCGAGCAACTCGACGATGCGTGCACCACGATGGCCCTGGCTGGCATCGGCCCCTAGGAACGGGTCGCCACCCGGAGCCAACACGGGCTGGTTCGCGGTGGCGAGGTAGCCAGCCTCGGGGTTGAGCGTCCAAGGCAGTTCCTCGAAGTCGAGGAAGCGTTCCCAACCGGCGTCCCCCGTCCACCCGGGCTGGGGCAGCGTGCCATCGCCCGAGGTCCGGACCGGGACGCGCCCCGGAGCCTGGTAGCCGATGTTGCCGTCCACATCGGCGTAGACCAGGTTCTGTGATGGCACCTCGAAACGTCGGGCGGCTTCGCGGAAGCTCGCCCAGTCCTCGGCGAGCATGAACCTCGGGACTGCATCCATGGTGGTCGTTGGATCGAGCGCCACCCAGCGCAGGGCGACGGCGTACTCGTCATCCGCGTCGGCCTCGTCGGTCGTCTCTTGCCCAAGCGGACCCGTGGCGATCTCACCGCCGGCTTCGGAGACATCCGAGAACAGCGGGCCGTGCCGGGTCTGGCGAACGTCGATGGTCACATCGTCGCCTCCGGCGACCCGGATCGTCTCCTGGTGCACCTCGAGCGGCTCCCAGCCGTCCTCGGTGAGGTAGCGGTCTCCGTCGATCCGTTCGATGAACAGGTCGGTGACGTCGGCGCCGAGGTTGGTGAACCCCCACGAGACCCGCGCGTTGTGGCCGATGACCACCCCTGGCACTCCGGAGAAGGAGAACCCTGCGACCTCGTAGGGGCAGTCGGGACCGACGGGATCGCATCGCAGGCCCACCTGGTACCACAGCGATGGTTGGGACGGACCCAGGTGGGGGTCGTTGGCCAACACCGCGGAGCCGGTGGTCGACCGCTCGGGCGAGAGGACCCACGAGTTGGAACCGATGCCATCGTGGCTGCCATCGCCGAGCAGTGCGGGGGCGGTCTGCAGCGCGTCGTACGCCGCAGCCAGCGTGGTCGCTACCTCGGGGTCATCGAGGTCGAGCGCAGCAGCCCGCAGCTCCGCGGCGTCCGGGTCGGTTGCCCCGGTACCGGGGACGAAGCTGCCAGCCTCGATCGTCCCGCCCTCGGGCAGGATCACGGGGTGGCGGTCTTCGGGGAAGGCGGGGTAGAGGTCCTCCCAGTGGCTCCCTGCGCCGAGGTCGACGTCGTGGAGTCGTGCCCGTGCGAGTTCGTCTTCGAGGTTCGCCCGCAGGTCCCAGGCCATGGCTTTGAGCCACGCGACCGAGTCAGCCGGCGTCCAGGGTTCGGGCTCGTACCCGCCGGCCCCGGTCACGCGCAGCAGAGCATGCTCCAACGACAGCTGCGAACCGCGTTTGCCGTCCATCCACGCGTTCACCCCCTCGGCATAGGCCTCGAGCATCGCCAGCGTGCGCTCGTCGAGCATCTCCACCTCGGCTTCCGCGACCCGACGCCAGCCGAGGGTGCGCACGAACCGGTCGGTATCGACCTGATCGGCGCCGAAGAGCTCCGACAACCGCCCCGCGGTGATGTGCCGCCGGATGTCCATCTCCCAGAAACGGTCCTGCGCATGCACGAATCCCTGAGCACGGAACAGGTCATCGGTCGTCGAGGCGACGATCGTCGGGACCCCATGGCGATCCCGCAGCACCTCGACGGAGCTGTCCAACCCGACCACCTGCAGCTCCCCGGAGGTGGTGGGAAAGGAACGTCGCGTGGTCCAGATGCCGCCGATCGCCCCCACCAAGAGCGCCACGATCAACACCGCCGCCACAACGAGCAGCCCTCGCTTCACCCAACGCACCGCGACCTCCGCTCCGCCCGGGCGGCGTCTCCGCAGGGCACACCGCCAGCTGCCGGCGGACCGCCTCTCCCGCATCCGCTGACCAGGCGCAAGCTACTACGTCGAGGCAGATGGTCCGGCGTCCGGGCGACGTCCGGCGCATCGCGACGTACCCTGGCCGCGATGGATTACACCCTCGCTCACGGCACCGCCAACGACTTCGTGGTGCTCGCCGACCTCGACGACCGGCAGCCTCTGTCGGCCGATCTCGCCCGCGCCCTGTGCGATCGACGGCGAGGACTCGGTGCCGACGGCGTGCTGCGTCTGGGGCCAGGTGAGGGCGAAGCCCAGGTCTTCATGGACCACCGCAACGCCGACGGCTCGACCGCGGAGATGTGTGGCAACGGCGTACGCGTCGTGGCCAAGCACGTGGTCGACCACGGCCTGGTGGCTCCGGACGACGACGGCGTGCTACGGATCGGGACGCGTGGTGGCGTCAAACCGGTGACCGTGCACCTTGATCCGCAGGGTCTGGTCGACGAGGTCGCCGTCGACATGGGACTGCCGATCCTGGCTCCTGCCGACGTGCCGTTCGAGGCCGACCAGGAGCAGGCGCTGCTCCACCGGATCGAACTCGACGACACCACGATCGAACTCTCTGTGGTGTCCATGGGCAACCCCCATGGTGTGCTCACGGTCGACGACGTCTCCCGTGCACCGGTCGGATCGCTCGGGCCTCGGTTGGAGACCCACCGCCGGTTCCCCGCCAAGGCCAACATCGGCTTCGCGGAGGTCGTGGATCGGGCACAGATCCGGCTCCGTGTCTGGGAGCGTGGTGTTGGTGAGACCGCGGCCTGCGGGACAGGTGCCTGCGCCGCGGTGGTCGTGCTCCAGCGCCAGGACCTGCTCGACACCGACGTAGCGGTTCGACTGCCGGGCGGCACACTGCGTATCCATCACGACGCGGGTGGGACCGTCACCATGACCGGTCCCGCGGTCGAGGTCGCGTCCGGTCGACTCGACCCGCACTGGCTGGCCGCAGCCACCGATAACGGCAAGCTCGAAACGAGGTAACGCCCTGGATCGCTCACGCTCCCTCAGCACCGACCTCACCGATGGGCTGACCGAAGAACAGCTCAGCCGTGCCGCGCAACGCCGGCGCGAACGCGAGGTGATCGAGGAAGGCGCCCCACGCGAGGGCGTCGACATCATCCGCCGTGTCGAAGCGGCGGTGATCGTCGGGGTCCAGCTGCCGGGACGAACCACCTCCGAGGTCGAGGCCTCGCTCGATGAGCTGTCGAGCCTGCTCGAGACGGCGGGCGGAGAGGTCGTCGATCGCGTGATCCAGCGACGGGATGCTCCGGACGCCGCCACCTTCATCGGCCGTGGCAAGGTCGAGGAACTCCGCGATCTGGTCGCCGCCCACGGCGCCGACGCCGTGGTGTTCGACGACGAGTTGGCCCCCGCGCAGCAGCGCACGCTGGAAGAGTTGATCCGCCAGAAGGTGCTCGACCGTACGATCGTGATCCTGGACATCTTCGCGCAGCACGCCACGTCCAAGGAAGGCAAGGCCCAGGTCGAACTCGCCCAGCTGACCTACCTGCTACCTCGCCTCCGGGGCTGGGGTGTGGCCCTGTCTCGACAGGCCGGTGGTCGCGCCGCGGGTGGGGTCGGGATCGGTGGTCGTGGCCCAGGGGAGACCCAGCTCGAGGTCGATCGGCGCCGCATCATGCGGCGGGTCTCCAAGCTCAAGCGCGATCTGGACGAGTTCGCCCGGATCC
>SKNK01000423.1 GCA_007120565.1 Nitriliruptoraceae bacterium
GGCTACGGAACGAAACGCCTGCGTCAGAGCCCTCGAGGATCACCGCGGAGCCGTTCTCCTCCAGCCAGAACCCGAGCCCGTACGACATCGCCTCGTCGGCCTTCGCGGTGTGCACCCTCGTGAACTGCGCCACCAGAGCGGAACTGACGATGCGGCCGGTGAACAGCGCCTGCCACAGCGCGTGCAGATCCTGCGCAGTCGAGGTGATCCCTCCGTCACCGACGCCGGCCACGGGCAGGTGCAGCACGTTGGTCCGGAGCCCGACGCCGGTGAGGTAGTGCTCCGCGACCCGCTCGTGGGACTCGTCGTTGCGCAGGAACGCGGTGTCGACCAGGCCAGCCGGCCGGCACACCCGAGCGTGGACGAGGTCGTGATAGGGCTGGCCGGCAGCTCGCTCGGCGATGATGGCCAGCGCCACGTAGCCGCCGTTGCAGTAGGCGAACCGTTCCCCAGGAGGGAAGGCTTGCGGGTAGCCGTCGAGGACGGCGAGGTAGTCCTCGGCGCAGGCCAACCGGTGGACGGGCACCGGCATGACGTACGCGGTCATGTCCATGCCGCTGTTCTCGTCGAGGTAGTCGCCGATGCCGGAGCGGTGCGCGAGCAGGTGCCAGATGGTCACGTCGTCGTCGATGAACGGCAGATCCGCACCGAGCAGGGACCGCGCCGGGGTGTCCAGTGCGAGACGGCCTTCGTCGATGAGGCTGGCAACCGCCAACGCGGTGAAGCCCTTCGCGCCGCTCGCGATCTGGAAGCGGGTGTCGAGGCGGTTGGAGATCTGCCAGCCACGGTGGGCCAGCCCGTAGGCGCCAGCGAACAACGTCTCATCACGTCCGTCGATCTGCACGACGCCAGAGAAACCCGACCCACGTGCGCGGTGGTCCACCGACGCGAACATGACCGGATCCATAGCGGGTTCCTCGGCGCTGTTCATCGTGCCCAGACATCCTCGAACCACGGGATCTCGTCGGGGACGGGCCCTGGTGGCGGGAAGTGATCCGCGGCGTCGTCGGTGACATCGAACTGGAACATGACCCCGTCGCCGCCAGGGAAACGAGCATCGAGGTCGGGTCGTCGCGTGAACCCCAGGCTGTGGTAGAGCCCGTGCGCACGGGACATCCACACCATGGAGATGATGACGATCCGGCGACAGCCGAGTTCCCGCGCCAACTCGATGCATCGGGACACCAGTGCACGTCCTGCACCGTGGCCCTCGGTGTTGGGGGCGACCGCCAGGACGCGGAAGCTGGCGTCCCCCGGGGCCGGTTCGGGCCCCTCCCAGGCTCCGTCGCCCGGAACCACGAAGGTGACGGTGCCGACCACCTCGCCGTCCAGTTCGGCGACCAACAGCGCCGTGCACTCCTCGACGCGACGGTCCGGGTCGCCGAGGTAGTCACGGTACTGGCCACCGATGGTGCCGTAGTTGTCGTAGGCGGAAAGCGTCAACCGACCGACCGCCTCGGCGTCCTCCGGCCGGTAGTTGCGGATCGTCAGCCGGTGCGGTTGGAGGGTCTC
Source organism: Nitriliruptoraceae bacterium (assembly GCA_007120565.1). Taxonomy (GTDB): domain Bacteria; phylum Actinomycetota; class Nitriliruptoria; order Nitriliruptorales; family Nitriliruptoraceae; genus CSSed11-175R1. The sequence goes on from SKNK01000423.1 coordinate 1,513, forward strand.
AGAAGCGAGCGGGGTGGCTGGTGCGTCGTTGGGGTCGACTGGGTGGTCCATACCGGCGGGTCCTTCCCGGAGCCGTCGTTGGTCAACCGTCGTAGCGGAAGGCGAGTGTCTCCTCGAGGTCGGCAACCAGCGAGGTGGTCAGCAGGAGCCGTTCGCGACAACTGTCGGTCTCGAGCACACGCTGGGCATCGTAGGGCGTGAAGGGGATGACGATCGCCGCCTGCCAGGATGCGCGGAGCACATCGTCGGACAGTTCGAAGGTCGACGGCACGCCCTCCTCGCCGAGATCGGTCAGCATCGCCAGGCTGCGGCGCAGTTGTGGCTCGAGGTCGGCCAACAGCGCCGCGGTTCCCGGCTCCGGCTCCGGGTCGGGTAGTTCCTCGATGTCCGCCAAGGGGTAGGGCTCCTCGGCCACCCAGCGCTGCACGCGGATGCGCCGCGTTCCGACGGCGATCACGACCCAACGGCCATCGTCGAGTTCCTCGGCACGGACCACCTTCGCGACGGTGCCGATGTCGTGACGCACGTCGCCGCCACCGACCTCGTGGCCGCGGGCGATCAGGGTGACGCCGAACTCCCCGTCGCCCGCCACCACATCCTCGATGAGGCTCACGTACCGCGGCTCGAAGATGTGCAGCGGCAGCGCCATGTGGGGGAGCAGCACGGTTCCCAGGGGGAACATCGGGAGTTCGGGCACGACAAGGACCTCCTGGGGCGTGCAGCGGGAAGGAGCGGGGGCGTGCGGCCACGGACCGGCGAACAGGGTTCGTGACCGGTAGCGGGACGGCTCGGTTCCTGGTACCCAGCGGGTATGGACACTCTACGGAACGACGACATCGAAACGGCGCTCGCTGATCTGCCCGGTTGGGAACGCGACGGCGACGCGATCCGACGCGACTACTCCCTCGACGGGTTCCGTGACGCGATCGACCTGATCGTGCGTATCGCGGACCTGGCTGACGAGGCCAACCACCACCCGGAGATGACCAACGTCTACTCCAACCTGACGGTGGTACTCACCACCCACGATGCCGGCGGCATCACGCAGAAGGATCTCGATCTGGCTGCGGCCATCGAGGCCGTCGCGACCACGGGGTCGTGACCGACCGCTGCTAGCGTCGCCCGTCCCCGAGTGAGGGAGACACGGGTGGACATCCGTCTCGATGGCAAGGTGGCGTTGGTCACGGGCGCGAGCCGTGGCATCGGTGAAGCGATCGTGCGTGAACTGTTGGTGAACGACGTCTCCGGCGTGGTCATCACCGGCCGCAAGGCGGAGACGCTCGAGCCGCTGGCCGAGGAACTCGGTGACCGGGTGGTGCCGGTGATCGGCAACGCTGCCGACGAGGAGCATGCCGCCGAGGCGGTGCGCACCGCCGTCGATCGCTTCGGGTCGTGTGACCTGCTGGTCAACAACGCCGGCACCAACCCGGCGGCCGGGTCGTTGATGGACGTCGACATGGGTGCGGTCGACAAGACCTGGGACGTCAACCTCCGTGCGCCGCTGCTCTGGGCCCGGGCTGCCTGGCACGGCTCGATGGCAGAGCACGGCGGATCGATCGTGTCGATCGGCTCCGCGGGTGGCCGACGTCCGAGCCCCATGATCGGTGCGTACAACGTCTCGAAGGCGGCGCTGCACTACCTGACCCGCCAACTCGCCCACGAGATGGCTCCCGGCGTGCGTGTCAACGCCGTCGCCGCGGCGATCGTCAAGACCCGGCTGTCCGAAGCCCTCTGGACCCACGACGAGGAGTCGGTGGCCAAGGCTCACCCCCTCCATCGCCTCGGCACGCCCGAGGACGTCGCCCAGGCCGTGGTCTTCCTCCTGTCGGACGCGGCGGGATGGATCACCGGCGTGACCTTGCCGGTCGACGGTGGGGTCAGCGAAGCGGGCGGCGGGGTGCGCACCCCGGAGGGGTGACGTCCTCAACCCCCGCGTCGCTCCTCACGTAGCAGGTCGAGTTCGCTCCTCGGCTCCGGCACGTCGACCGGGCTCGGTTCGGGAGCCTCTCGGCACCCGGCATCTCGACC
>SKNK01000176.1 GCA_007120565.1 Nitriliruptoraceae bacterium
CGGACCGGGGACCCATGCCAGCTCCCCATGGATCACCACCTCGGCGCCATCGACGATCAGCGGCACCTCCCACGGCCACACCTCCTGGACCTCGTCGAGGGAGCTGTCGACCTGTGGCGGAAGTCGCGGCGACATGAAGTGGATGCGGTGGTCGTGCCAGGCGTAGGTGCCGGAGCGGCTGACCAGCCCCCAGTCCGGTGGCGCCTCCGCGTCGGCGCTCGGCGGGAGGTCGACCTCGGCGGAGCCGTAGCGAGCGTCGTTGAGCCAGCGCGCCGGAGATCGTTGGTTGACCTCTACCTCGCCGTCACTTCCGAAGCGGATGTAGGGCTCGTCGTCGTAGCCCGGAACCTCGACCTCGACCCCCGCAGGAACCTCGACGACGAGGTAGGTGTCACCACCGAGGACCTCGACGTCGAGGTCAACGGGATCACCTTCAGCGTCGACCACCTCGGTGACCGTGGAGCGGTAGTGGGTTGGTACCGCAGGATCGGCGGTGACCGGACCGGCCCCGAGTTGCAGGACGATGCCAACCAACGGGGCCAGGACCGCGGCACGCCGCAGCCCACGCTTCATCCGGGCCGAGGTCACCGGATCTCCGTCTCGTCAGCTTCAGCATCGGGATCGTCGCCAGCGACGGCGTTCGGTGCCGCGGCCGCGGCTGGGCGCCGTCGCAGACCCAGGATGAGCGCGATCACCAGCACCGCACCCACGAGGATCACGAGTCCCCACAACAACGGTGAGTCCTCCGGTTCGCCCGGTGTGGCCACCGTGACCTCCTCATCCGCTTCCTCGATCGTCTCCTCGGCATCCGCGTCCTGTGCCTCCTCCTCCGCTCCTTCGTCCGCAGCCTCCTCGTCGACCGTCGCTGGCGCCTCCTCCGGCGTTGGCTCCTCGGAGGCCTCGGGGTCCTCGGGTGCCGCCTGGCTCTCCGCGGGCAACACCTCGTCCGGGCCGGGGGCGGGGTTGTCGGGATCGGCCTCGGTGAGGGTGAGGCGGACCGCAGGGTCCTCGGCCGGGGCATCTGGCGTCCCGACCCAGCGGTAGGAGAGGTCGTCGCAGGCCTGGAACACCCGGAGGAAGATCTCGTCGCCGGGCTCTCCGGACAGGACCGCGTCGAAGGGCAGTTCGGGGGCTGGCGCGGTCGAGGTCGTCGCGATCCAGGTCACCACTTCGACCCGGCCGTCGTCGTCGGCCTCGAGTTCGACCTCGAACCCCTCGACGTCGGGCACCTCCGCGATCCGCATCTGTTCGGGGACCTCGAGGGCGACCTCGGTGGTCGGTTCCTCGCCCTCACCGTGAGCGTCTCCGTCGTCGCTACACCCGTGGGCGAGGTCGAGGGTGAGGCTGGCCAGGCTGTCGACGGGTGCGTCAGCGCCCTGGATGAAGGGGTGCGCCGCAGCGGGAACCGCCAGGAGGAGCGTGGCACCGATCGCCAGGATGAAGGCTCGGCGTAGTGGCCGTGTGGGTCGGGTCATCATCAGCTCCAGCTACCGAGATCGAGGTCAGGGGTCGAGGTCAGGGGTCGAGCACCGTTCAGGTCGGACAAGGTTGGGGTCAGCGGTTGACGACGATCGTGGTGGTCGCCTCGGCTTCGGTGAACCGGTCCAGCCCGGCAACGACATCGATACGCCACTCTCCCGCGAACCGCAGCGTGTCCACGTTGGCGGTCCAGTGCCCGGTTCCGACGAAGAAGGGCTCCACGCGGAACGGGCCGATGTCCTCCGGGAGGTAGGTCAGCTCGAGGGCGAGGTCGTCGATCTCGGCAGCCGGTCGACCGGTCGCGTCCAGCACGTAGACGTGGATCGCGTTGATACCGACCTCGTTCGGGTCGATGATCACCTCGACCTCCAACTCATCGGTCAGCGGCGTCACCACCTGCGCCGCACCGGTGACGCCAGCGACCTCCGCAGCGGGCTGGGTGGTCACCAGCACACCAGTGATCCCCAGCACCACGACGATCAGGGCGGCTTCGATCACCAGGGTGCTACGCAACTGCTTCCAGGCGGCACGTGACCTGCGCCGGATCGGGGTGTCTGCCGGGGGCTCGACGGCAACGGCGGCGCCGCCTCCCGTGCCAGCAGCCCCGTCCCCGGCAGCGCCCTCGCCAACACGAGCAGCCCCGTCCCCCGCAGCGCCCTCGCCAACACGAGCAGCTGTCTCACCGGGGGCATCCCCGCCATCGCCAACCGTGACCTCCTCGCGCGCTCGCGCCGCGATGGCGGGTACCAGCCGGGCACGGTTGTAGAGCGCAACCAGGACGATCAGCACGACCACGGCCACCTTGGCTACCAGCAGCCAACCGTACGTGGTGGTCGTCAGCGCGCGTGGGACACGCACCAGAGCCCAGGTCATCGCGCCACCGGCCGCCGCTACGGCGATGACCGACAGCAGGGCGGCGTTGCTGAACCGAGCCACCACCCGAGCCGCACCGACCGGATCGTGATCGAGCGACCGGGTCCGTACCAGCCAGGCCAGCAGGACCAGCCCACCGAACCACAGGGCGGCGGCGCCGAGGTGGATCGCGTCCGCGACCATGAGCAGCCACGTCGGTTCCGCCGAGCGCTGGTGGCCATCCAGCACGAACGAGAGCAGTGCCGCGGTTCCGGCGACGAGGTTGGCCGCCATGGGCGCCCGTCGAGCGACGAACAGCAGCAGCGCGACCAGCCAGACGAACCGCACCAAGGTGCCCTGACCGAAGCTCGACGCCACGACCTCGCCCAGCACCGCGGTGCGGAACACCGCGCCGATCCCCTCCCCGGTGACCGCCATGGCCTGGACCGGGACCGCCGCGAGCGTGGCGAAGATCCCCACGATCGCGCCGTACCAGGCCAGCGTTCGCGCCCGGCGTCGGTCCTCGCCTCGCCGGGACACGGTGACGACGAGGTAGAGGGCACCGACGGCCAGCAGGACCGCGGCGTAGGCCACGGCACGCAGCGCTTGACCGACCGCGCCGATCAGACCGTCGTCACCGGCGAACAGCTCCGCGATCAGCGCATCGTCGATCTCGGGCGCTTCACCGACGGTGAAGGTGAAGACCCCGCTGACCGGGTGGCTGTCCGCCGATATGACCCGCCAGGTGACGACGTACCCGCCATCGGGCAGATCGTCGGGCAAGGCGACCGCGACCGTGTCGGCGTCACCAGACGAGACGGTGCCGTCGTCGATCCGGCTGGCCTCGGCATCGAACACCCGCAGCCCACCGGTCGGCAGGGTGACCGGCTCGTTGAACCGGAGGGTGACCTGTCCCGGCGCCTCGTTGAGGACCGAACGGTCCGAGGGCGTCGCCTCCTGCAGCGTCGCGTGCGCCGACGCCGGCGCCGCCGGGAGAGAGACCACCAGGAGCGAGGCCGCCAGGAGCACGAGGCACACCAGGGTGCCCAGCCGCAGCTCGCGGCGACACGAGGCCAGGGAGGTCACACCGCCTCCACCCGAAGCCGCGGCTGCGACTCCACCGGCCGGATCTCCGGTGGGAGTTGGCGGGACAGCGCCCACAGCGCAGCCACACCTACCAGTTCGGCCAGGTGGGTCAGCTCCGCAGCC
>SKNK01000131.1 GCA_007120565.1 Nitriliruptoraceae bacterium
ACCGACAACGGCCGCGGCTTCGATCCTGCGGACCGTGAGGTGCTGTTCGAACCTCACGTTCGCGGCCGGGACCATAACGTGCCGGGCGGGACCGGGATCGGGCTCGCAACCTGCCGGAAGATCGTTGAACGCCACAGCGGCACCATCGAAGCGCACCCGGGCGATCCCGGTGCGCGCTTCGAGTTCTCGTTGCCCGACCTGCCGAGCGGCGAGGACTGACCAGGAAGGACCCTTAGCGGCGCCGGGTCTGCCGCTGTGCGCGCCGCTCCGCTAGCCGGGCGGAGAGTACAGCGGCCTCCGATCGCCGCTCCATCCCGAGCTTGCTCAGCATCCGTGAGCTGTAGTTCTTCACCGTACGCTCGGTGAGGTGGAGGCGAGCGGCGATCTGGCGGTTCGACAGCCCCTGTCCGATCAGCTCGAAGACTCGCCGTTCCTGACCGGTCAACTCACCGAGCGCAGCCTCCTCGGCAGGCAACGATGACAACTCCTCTAGCAGCGACGACACCGCCTCGTCGTCGAGGAGGCGCCTTCCCTGCCCCACCTCAGCGATGATGCCAACGAGGTCGGTCGCCGTGCGGTCCTTCGCCAGGTACGCCGCCGCACCAGCCAGAGCCGCCGACAACATCGCTCCGGGCTCGGGGAACGAGGTCAGTAGCAGGCATGCGGTCTCGGGTCGGCGGACGCGAAGTTCGCGACACAGTTGGATGCCATCCCCGTCGGGCAGCACCACGTCGACGATCGCGATGTCCGGCGCGGTCCGCTCGATGACCTCGTACGCCTCGGCGACCGTCCCGGCCTCACCGACCACCACGCAGCCGTACCCCGCCTGCGTGATGGCGGTCCGCACGCCGGCACGCACCACTTCATGATCGTCGACCACGACCACCGTGCGGGCCACGTCGCTCCTCTGCTCCGGACCGCGGCTCGCCGAGTCCTGAGCCCCCGGTCCGCCGCTCACAGGGGACGGACCGACGCCCGAGAACGTACCTCCCGGATGAGCCCGTCGACCTCCACCTCGAGCCGCTCGAGTTCTTGCATCACCGTCGTGTCCACGGCGCTGGTCTGGAGGCTGCGCAGCCTCAACGCGACCACGAACAACCGCTGCTGGATCGCGTCTAGCCTCTCCAGGGGTACCAGTACCGCACCCGCTGCCATGGCCATCAAGCTCCTCGCGCGTGGCTCACACCTGACCAGTATCCGACCGGGGTGGAACGCCGCCTAGGTACCTAGGTCACCGATGGCCGTGGGCGGTCGAGCATCCCTCGAACGACCTGCTGGAGCAGCGAGCCGATCGGTTCACATCGATGACCTAAGTGCCTATCCACGACCCCCCTCTCCTGGTGCCGTGCTCTGAGTCGCCGGTCCGAGAAGGAGACGAGGTTGCGGCAACATGATGAACCCCGAGCCGTCGACGGCACCCCCGCGTCGACCCAGGGAGAACTTCACAGGGACGTCCCCGGGCACGTCGCCCTCCTCGCGGCCACCGCGTTGGGTTTCGCGTACGCGCCCACGTGGGATGACGAGACGCACGCCCGCAGGCTCGTGACCCTTGCAGGCCCCCGCCCCGAGACTCTGACGCGAGCGCAGGCAGCGGTCCTGACGCTCGAGGTTGGGACCGCACAGGCACGGACGCAAGCGGCAGCGCTGCTGCGCAGGGCAAGCCGAAGCATCGTCGGTCCATGCGGTACGAGTCTCCCGGGTGATCGAGGCCCCGTCGGTGCTCTCACCGTGACGACGGAGGGCCGAACGTGACCGCAAGGCGCGCGCGAACCGTCCGCGGTCTCGACCATCCACCTGGTCGGATGACCCTCGCTCGACGCACGCCACCCACGACTGCGGTCAGGTCCTCGCTCCGGATCGGAGAAGAGCCCGATGGTCACGACGGAGACGAGCACTGGGACACCATGATGGCACGACTCACCATAGTCCAGACCCGGCATCGGCTCGATGACGTCGTCGGGACCCTGGAGCAACTCGCGCCGACCACCGACGCCAGGCTCGATGCCGCCCTGCGCTACCTACGGATCGCTCTCCGCGAGCTCGAGGCGACATGATGCACGCAACGGTCGGAAAGGGTCCTCGACTACTGGAAGGCGCGGCCACCCTCCCCGACGATGTTGGACCGCGGTAGCAGCGACCTGGGCACGCGCCTCTCTGCCGGGGGAAGGATGTGGCCATGGAGAACGTGCTCGTCGGCCTCGAAGGCTCGACGGATCTACGGACCACACGCCGGTGGGCGGTGGCCATGTCCGGCCATGTCTGCCGCTCTCAAGCTGCCGCTACGGCCCAGGGGTGCGTGGGAGCACCCCACCGATGCGACCCTGTCGGTGGTTCGGGTTCACCTGCCAGAACCGCACCCGGGCAGACGAGCTCGGGGGAGGGTCAACTGCGGCACCGGCTCACCGAGGTGCTCGCGTCGCCACCGACACCTGTACCGGCCTGCTCATCGTCCCTCCCTCGAGCTCGGGCCCTGGCCAGCCTCTTGTCGGGCTGCGTTGCCGCCTCGCTCGCGCAGCATAGGGAGCTCCCCGTGATGATCGTCCCGCAAGCTCGCAGATGTAGAGAAGACCAGGGCCCACGCCTTGGACACCCCGGCACGGCCCGGGCCCTCGCCACCCACCTCCTCTTCCCAGCGAACTCTCCGCCGATCAACCAGGTGTGGTGATCACCCCCTGAACCCGCCGCAGCGGTGCAGTCCGCCGCGATGAGCTCGGTGGCCGCCTGTGCACCGCCGCTCGGCCCGTGATCGACGAGCAGCGGCGTGCGGCTCACACGTGGGTCGGCTTCGTCGTCCACGACGGGGAGGTCCCGGCGCCGGAGTCCACCGGACCTCGAGGTTGTTGGACGCTACGTTCCGGTCCTGCTCAACGACATCCAGTGGGCCTTGCAGTCCGAAGGGCCCGATCCTGCTGATCCGGCGCTCCTCGACCGCATCTCGACACCGATGCTGGTGCTGCACGGACCTGACACCAGGCGCTTCCTCACTGCCGCAGTGCGGTACGTGGTCGGCCACGTACCCAACGCACCCGCGCACGAGATCCCCGACGCCGGGCGTGCCGCCCCGGTAACCCATCCGGAGGCGATTGGCGAGAACCTCACGGAGTTCTCCTCTCCAGCGCAGCAGCCAGCCTGGCCCCCGACCGACACCGGCATGGCTTCAGGACGCTGCGTGAACGGTTCGTACCTCCTGCGTCCGCCTCGCTCGAAGCCGGCGATCCGGATCCTCCACGACCAGACGGAAGCCATGCGCGCCTGGGACTGATGGCTCCTGTTGCCACTGACAGGAACTCCGGATCGCGCTTCTGCAGGTCAAGAACCTTTTCCGGGTTCCTCGACGTAGAGGTAGTACTCCTCGTCCTCGTCCTCCCAGTCCATCTCCACGACGTCCTTGGTCACCGCCGCTTTACAGAACTGCAGGAACCCGGAGTACCCCAGGTCCTTCTCGGAGAACTCGGGGTCACGCTTGCGCAGCTGGTCCTTCAGGCCGGACAGCGGCGGGTCCCCACCGAGTTCGTCCATCAGGTGGATGACCGTGTCG
>SKNK01000208.1 GCA_007120565.1 Nitriliruptoraceae bacterium
ATCCTGGTGATCGTGTTGAAGATCGTCTCCGTCGGCACGTTCCTCAGTACCGGGCTGAAGCTGCCCTACGCGACCTGGTTCGGACCTCAGGGCGCCGGACCGGCGACCAACGAGGGGGCGAGCATCCAGGTCGCGCCCATCCCGGTGACGATGTACCTCGCGATGGGCGTCACCGCTGGGCTCAACCTGCTGCTCGGGCTCGCGCCAGGGCTGCTCTACGCCCTGATGCCCGAGACGGTGACCTTCGAGCCGTACACGGTGGGCAAGGTGCTGGAGAAGGTCCAGATCCTGACCTTCACGGGACTCGGGTACTGGCTGTTGCTCCGTCTGCTTCCCTCGAAGGCCTACCTCAGCTTGGACACCGACTGGCTGTACCGTCGCCTGCCCCTGCTCTTGCGACCATCCGGAGGACCCGACGCCACGACCGCAACCGCATCACCCTCTGAGGGGGCACCCGCATCTGCTGTCTCGAGCGCAGAGGCCCAGCCTCGACGTTCCGCGACCGCCCTCATGACGCAGGTGTTCGAACCGTCGGAGGGCCCCCCGGGTGTACCGGCCACCTGGCTGCTCGGGGCCGTGATCCTGCTGGCATCCCTGACGCTGCTGCTATCGAGTCTGCTGTGGTGAGGCTCACCCGCATCGTCGTGCTCTTCGTAGCGCTCCTGCTGTTCTGGCAGAGCCTGTCCGCCCGTGTGGATCCGCTCTTCCTGACCCTGGGTGTCCTGTCGGCGGCGTTGACGACCTGGTTCAGCCTGCGGTTGCTGGAGAACGTCGTCGGGCGTGCCGAGGACACCCCGAGGATCCACATCGGCTACCTCATCTCGTTCCTGCTGTGGTTGCTGCTGCAGATCCCTCCGGCCGGGATCCAGATCGCCCGCGTGGTCCTCGACCCCCGCCGCCCGCCACGTCCAGGGGTCGTACGGTTCAGCACCACCCTGGAGAGCCCTGCCGCGAGGTCCCTGCTCGCGAACGCCATCACCTTGGTGCCAGGCACCATGACGGTCAACGTCGAAGGTGGCGAGTTCACCGTGCACGCCTTCACTCCGGACACCACCGCGGATCTGGCCAACGCGAAGATGCAACGCAAGATCGCCCGAGCCTTCCGCCAGGAGCCAGAGGTCCCACCTCGGATGGTGTGGGATGCGATCCACGACGAGCTACCGGAGGATCCGGATTGAGCCCGTTCCTGGTCACGACGCTGTTGATCATCGGCCTGCTGATCGCCGCAGGCCTGTACCGCGTATGGGCCGGCCCCACCGTCTTCGACCGCCTGGTCGCCATCGCCCTGGTGTCGGTGAACGGGGTGATCGTGCTGGTCATCCTCGGGTTCGTGCTCGACCGTGCGGCACTGTTCCTCGACATCGCGCTGGCCTACGCCCTGCTGGCCTTCCTGCTACCCATCGCGCTCGGCCGCTACTTCGAGGAGCGCGATGACGGCATGTCCAGCGACGGTCTGCCGAGCCCGCGCCGGGCACCCAAGCCGACGGGCGTGATACCTCACGGGTTGCTCGCGGAACGTGGTCGGCGCGAGACGGCCCAACGAGCGATCGAGGCACGCCGCCGCCACCAACAGGCGTCGTATCCGCACGGAGAGGCGGCACCTCCGGCGTCGCTCGGGCCGACTCCACCCCGCCCCGACCACGACCCCGACGACCACGATGACACCACCGACGACCCACCGCGCGAGGGAGGACGATCATGACCATCCTCGCCGACATCATCATCGGGTTCGGGGTGTTCTTCATCGTGGTGAGCACCATCGCGCTGCTGATCATGCCGGACCTGTACACCCGGGCCCACGCGGTCGCCAAGTCCGAGACGCTCGGTCTGCTGCTGGTGTTCCTCGGGCTGTTCCTCCGACCAGAGATGGATGCGTCGTCGTTCGGCCGTCTGACGTTCGTCCTGATCTTCTCGTTGATCGCCAACCCGACCGCGGTGCACGCTCTGGTCCGTGCCGCGAGCCGGTCCGGTGCGCTGCCGTGGACCGTGGTCGACCAGGAGATCGCCGACGATGAACTCGATGCCGAGGACGGGCTGATCGTCGAGCCCGAGGAGGGGTCGCGTTGATCGTCCCCCTCGACATCATCATCTTCGTCATCCTCATCGTCGCGGCAGTGCTGGCGATCAACGTCAGTGACCTCCTTGCGGCCGTCGCCCTGCTCGCCGCCTACAGCCTGTTCGCGTCGCTGCTCTTCGCAGGTGTCAACGCCGTCGATGTCTCCCTGGTCGAAGCCGCGCTCGGTGCTGGCCTGACCGGTGTGCTGTTCATCGGGGCGATCCTCGCGACGACGCGACATTCGACCGCCAAACGCAACCGGCGACGGCGGATCGTCGTGCTTCCGCTGATCATCGCGTTCGTCGGGCTGATGCTCTACGCGAGCATCGACCTGCCTGACCGGGGGGACCCCGACGCCCCGGCCCACACCGGCGTGTCGCAGTACTACCTCGAGAACTCCATGGCGGACACCCAGACCCCCAACGTGGTCACCTCGCTGCTGGCCGACTACCGCTCCCAGGACACCCTCGGCGAGACGCTGGTCATCGTGACCGCCGCCCTCTCCGCGACGCTCGTGCTCATCCGTCGACGCGAGGACGAGCCCGGTGAGCCGAGTCCTCTGGATCCCGATGACGACGCCCCGGTCGTCGAGGACCCGAGCGCCCCGAGCGGGCGGGGGGCACCACCCTCCGGCAGTGATGACCCCGCGCCGTCGGATCCCTATGCCGACGAGCACCGCAGAGGGGGCCGCCCATGATGACCGGCGAGTACCCCTCGATCGTCGTCCGCGTGGTCTGCGCGCTGCTGGCGCCCTTCATCTTCATCTTCGGGCTGTACGTGGTGGCGCACGGCCACTATGGGCCAGGCGGTGGGTTCGCGGGCGGTGTGTTCCTCGCGGCCGGAGCGATCCTCCCGCGTCTGACCCTCGACGAGGACCTGGCCTACCGGATCTTCCCCGTCGTCCTGGGTCCGCTGGCGGGCGGGATCGGGATGCTGCTGTTCCTGGCCTGCGGTGTCCTACCGATGCTGTTCGGCGGCGCGTTCCTGGACTACGGGGCGGTGGAGGTCGCGGGGATCGAGCCGGCCCGCATGCGCTACCTCGGCATCCTCGTGGTGGAGGTCGGCGTCGGACTGGCGGTGTTCGGGGCGATGGTGACCATCTTCGACGTGCTCATGGGCAGGAGCGAACGGTGATCGAGCTCTTCCTCGCCCGCTACATCTACCTCTTCGTCCTCGTGCTGCTCGCGGTCGGGCTGTACGCGGTGCTGGCCAAATCCGACCTCGTCAAGAAGGTCATCGGGCTGACCATCTACTCCACCGCGATCTACCTGTTCTTCATCGAGGGCAGCGTCCGGGAGGGTGGCACCGCCCCGGTCATCGATCCCCGCGCGACGGCGGACACCGTCTACGTCGATCCGCTACCCCACCTGCTCATCCTGACCGCCATCGTGGTTGGCGTCGGGGTCGTCGGGGTGGCGCTCGCGTTGCTCGTCCGCATCTACCGCACCCACGGAACCCTGGACGAGGACGTGATA
>SKNK01000507.1 GCA_007120565.1 Nitriliruptoraceae bacterium
CGTGTCAAGGGTCATACCTCTCGTGAGCGATCCGGTACGGGTGGCCCGTACGGCCCTCACGAACGACGACGCCCTCCGTGTGCGGGTATGCACAGGAGGGCGGGCGCTCGGACGGGTGACGTCCGGGCTCCGCCCCGCAGACCTCGGCGGTGACTAGGAGCCGCTCGTCGCGTCCCAGGTATCCCGGCTCATCGTCTGGCACGCGGTTCGCGCGGTGGCGAACGACGTGGACGACCTACGGTTGCGGGTCAGCGCCGGAATCCGACCGGCTTCCCCCAGGACATGACATTCGGTTTCCACCGGCACATCCTGCGCCGGTCGAGACATCCGAGCACACCGCTCACCACTCCGTCAACGCGGTGCGCTGTCGCCGGGCGCTGCGATGCGGGCTAGTGCGCATCGCGCTTGGCGAGGATCGCCCGCGCGACCCGCGAAACCGGGGGACGGTCCAGTTGCTCCGCCATCCACGCGGTGGTGTCCACCAACGCCTCCAGGTCGACGCCGGTCTCGACCCCGGACCCGTGGAGGGCGTACACCAGGTCCTCGGTGGCGAGGTTGCCGGTCGCACCCGGAGCGAAGGGACACCCACCCAGGCCACCGGCCGAGGTGTCCGCGATCGTGACCCCGGCCTCGAACGCGGCGAGGGTGTTCGCCAGCCCTTGTCCGTAGGTGTCGTGCAGGTGGACGGCGAGCCGGTCCACCCCGACGTCAGCTGCCACCGCGTGCACCAACTCCTGCACCTGCCGTGGGGTCCCCACCCCGATCGTGTCGCCGAGGGATACCTCGTGGCAACCGAGCTCCAACAACGCCGAGGTGACCCGCCTCACGTCGTCGCTGGGCACCTCGCCCTGGTAGGGGCAGCCGCAGACCGTGGACACGTACCCGCGGACGCGAAGTCCCGCGGCGGTGGCACGACCCACCACCGGCGCGAACATCTGCAGACTCGCGTCGATACCTCGGCCGAGGTTGCGCTCGCTGAACGTCTCCGAGGCGGCACCGAACACCGCAACCTCGCCGACACCGGCCTCCAGCGCCCGGTCCAGCCCGTGTTCGTTGGGGACCAGCACGGGATAGCGCACACCATCGACCGGGTCGATGCCGGCCAGCACCTCGGCAGCGTCAGCCAACTGTGGCACCCACGTCGGGTGGACGAAGGAGGTGGCCTCGACCACCGACAGCCCGGTTCGCGCCAACCGATCGATGAAGCCGACCTTGACCTCGGTTGCGACCACGCCGGGCTCGTTCTGCAGGCCGTCGCGCGGGCCGACCTCCACGATCGTGACCTTCTCGGGGAGGTTCATGAGGCGGCCGTGAAGGACACCAGCGGGGTGCCCGCTTCAACACGATCGCCGGTGCGGACGTGCACGTCGGGGACCGAGCCGTCGGTCGGGGCCGTGATCGGGTGCTCCATCTTCATCGCCTCCACGACCACCAGTGTGGCACCGGCCTTGACCTCGTCGCCAGCCTGGACGGCCACCTCCAACACCGACCCCGGCATCGGCGCCGAGAACGCCGCAGCACCACCGGCCGCCGCGACGTCACCATGACGGGTCGCGGGCAGCAGGCGCAGGCCCCGCGTCACACCGGAACGGTGGACCCAGACGGTGCGTTCCCCGACGTGGACCAGCGCGCCGAGATCGCCATCCGCGGCCACACGCGTGATGCCGTCGCCGCCCGGTCCGCCATCGCTGCGCGGTCCGCCGTCGCCGCCCGGTCCGCCGTCGCCGCCAACCTCAGCGGGACGTTCCACCTCGACGTCCCCGGTCGGCAGGACGCGGAGGTGTCGGAGGTGTTCGTGGTCGCCGTCCTGCAGGCGCACCGGGGTCCCCCCGACGCCACCCATGCGGAACGCACCCAGTTGGGCGAAGGTGTCCCGCTCTCCCACGATCCCGGCCGTTCGACGCCAGGTGCGGGCCAGCGCGACCGCGGCAGCATCCACCACCTCGGCGTCCAGATCGGCAGGTCGCCAGTCGCCGAGGTGGTCGGGCAGGAAGCCGGTGGTCAGCTCGCCCGAGCGGAAGGCCGGGACGGCGGCGATAGCACGGAGCAGTTCGAGGTTGGTGATGACTCCGAACACGGCGGTGTCGTCGAGCGCCGCGACGAGTCGATCGCAGGCCTGCGCGCGGTCGTCGCCGTGGACGCAGAGCTTGGCGAGCATCGGGTCGTAGTAGGGAGTGACCTCGCTGCCGGTATCTATCCCGGTGTCGATGCGTACCCCTGGGGTGTTCGGCCAGACCACCTGCTCGACCGGGCCGGTCTGCGGCAGGTGGGTGACGGGGTCCTCGGCGTAGAGGCGCACCTCGATCGCGTGGCCCGCTGCCTCGACGTCGTCCTGGTCGATGCCCAAGGGTTCGCCCGCGGCGATCCGCAGCTGCAGCTCGACGAGGTCCAAGCCCGTGACCAGTTCGGTGACCGGGTGTTCGACCTGCAGGCGCGTGTTCATCTCGAGGAACGCGAAGGTGGGTTCGTCGTCGTCCAAGGTCGCGGCGTCGAGCAGGAACTCGACCGTGCCCGCGCCTTCGTACTCGACCGACCGGGCAGCGGTCACGGCGGCGTCGCCAAGCCGTTGCCGCAGCGCCGGATCGACGGCGGGGGAGGGGCACTCTTCGAGGACCTTCTGGTGGCGACGCTGGATAGAGCACTCGCGCTCGAGCAGGTGGATCACGTTGCCGTGCTGGTCGCCCATGACCTGCACCTCGATGTGACGCGGCTCAGCGACCAGGCGTTCGAGCATGAGCCGGTCGTCGCCGAACCCGGCGGCGGCCTCGCGCCGGGCGGCAGCGATCGCGGCCGGCAGGTCGGCCAGGTCCAGGACGCTGCGCATCCCCTTGCCGCCCCCACCGGCCACCGCCTTGACCAGCAGTGGTGCGCCCAGCTCCTCGGCCGCAGCGATCAGTGCCGCATCGTCGAGGTCCGCCTCGGAGGTCCCGGGGATCAGGGGAACGCCAGCTGCGCCGAGGTGGCGCTTGGCCGCGCCCTTGTCACCCATCAGCCGGATCACGTCGGGGCTCGGGCCGATGAACACCAGGCCCGCGTCGCGGACCGCGTCGGCGAAGGCGGGAGCCTCCGACAGGAAGCCATAGCCCGGATGGATCGCCTCCGCACCGTGGTCGAGGGCGACCCGGATGATCGCCTCGATGTCGAGGTAGCTCTCGGTCGCTGGTGCTGGGCCGACGCGGACCACCTCGTCGACGGCATGGGCGTGGGGCTCGTCGAGGTCGACGTCGCTGGCGATCCCGATGGTGCCGACGCCCAGGCGTCGGCAGGTCGCCGCGATCCGGCAGGCGATCTCGCCGCGGTTGGCGATCAGGATGCGGTCGAACATCAGCGCATCCCGTCGAGGAAGGCGCGGATGCGTTCCTGGGCCTCGTCGGAGGCACGGAGTCGGCTGATCAACTCGACCCGCAGCTGTTCGCTGTCGTCCGGTCCGGTGCTGGCATCGATGGCCCGTACCAGGGCCTTGGTCTCGCGTTGTGCCTTCGGGCCGGCGCCCAGCACCTCATCGAGGACCGCATCGAAGGTGGCATCGAG
>SKNK01000229.1 GCA_007120565.1 Nitriliruptoraceae bacterium
ATCAGGTCCTCGGGGGCCGGCTCGTCGACCAGTACCTCGACACCGGTCACCGGGTGCTCGAAGCGCAACGAAGCGGCATGAAGCAGCGGGCGGGGGGCGTCCAGGGCGTTGGTGAGGCGGCGACGCGGACCGTAGACCGCATCACCGATGACGGGATGGCCGATCGCCGTGAGGTGCACGCGGATCTGGTGGGTCCGTCCAGTCTCCAGGATGCAGGCCACCAGGCTCACCGGTGCGTCCGGCTCACCTGGGGCGGCACCTTCGGCGAGGACGACGTAGCGCGTGACGGCTGACTTCCCGCCGGCGACGACCCCGAACCTGGTCCGACTGTCGGGTTCACGCCCGATCGGTGCCTCGATCCGTCCACGACGTTCGGTCGGCGAGCCGGCAACCAACGCGAGGTAGCGACGGGATACCTGCCGATCCGCCAACTGCTGCGTGAGTCCGTGGAACGCCTCATCCGTGCAAGCGACGACCAGCAACCCCGAGGTGTCCCGATCCAGTCGGTGCACGATCCCCGGTCGCTCGTCACCCCCTGCGGGAGCCAGTGGAACATCAGCAGCGAGCAGTGCATCGACCAGGGTGTCGGTGGCGTGTCCCGCTCCCGGGTGCACCACCAAGCCTGGCGGCTTCGCGAGGACGACGAGGTGGTCATCGCGGTAGCGGATCGGGGGCAACGGCGGCGCTTCGGTGGGCTCCGATACCGCCTGGTCGGCCACATCGACGCGCTGACCGGTCCGCAGCCGCTGTTGTTTGGATGCTGGCTCGCCGTCGAGGGTGACCTCCCCCGATCGGATCCGGGCGGCGGCCTGGCTGCGCGAGATGGCGAGCTCCGCAGCGAGCACGACGTCCAGACGCTCACCGGCACCTGCGTCGTCGACCCAGAAGGTGATCACCGGGTCGGCCCGTCGCCGCGCTCATCATCGATGAGGTGGTCGTCGCCGGGGTCGTCCTCGCCATCGGTCTCCGCGTCGGCGACCGCACCACCGTCGCCCTCGCCCAGCGGACCCGCAGCTCCGTCCTCCGAAGCTCCAGCGGCCTCACCCAACGGACCGGCAGCCCCATCCTCGGAAGCTCCGTCCGTCTCGCCGGGTGGATCCGTCGGCTCATCCTCGTGGGGCGGCTTGGGATCCCGGTGGGAGACACCGATGGCCGCCGCGATAGCCCGAAGCCCGCCATCATCCTGTCTGGTGGTGCGGCGTTCCTCTGCCCAGAGCGCGATGACCAGCAGGGCGAACCCGACGGTGATCGCACTGTCAGCCACGTTGAAGCGTGGGAAGGTCCCCCACGCGACGAAATCCACGACCGCGCCACCACCGAAGTCCGCGGGATCCTGTGTGGTGGGTGCTGGTGCACGGAAGAGGCGATCGATCACGTTGCCCAACGCGCCGGCGAGCAGGAGCCCGTAGGCGGTGGCGGTGAGTCGGCTGGACGTGCGCGGCAGCGCACGGACCACGACGACGAACACGATGACGGTGACGATGAGGAAGAGCCAGTGCGGTGCCCCAACGCCGAAGGCGCCGCCCTGGTTGTAGACGAGCTGCCAGCCGATGTGCTCGCCGTACAACGACACGAACTCACCGAGTTCGAGCAAGGACTCCGCG
This sequence comes from Nitriliruptoraceae bacterium, assembly GCA_007120565.1. Classification (GTDB taxonomy): domain Bacteria; phylum Actinomycetota; class Nitriliruptoria; order Nitriliruptorales; family Nitriliruptoraceae; genus CSSed11-175R1. Next base: position 1,605 of record SKNK01000229.1, read on the forward strand.
ATCTGCTTGGTCACCTGATCCAGCGCCGCGAAGACGACCGCGACCGCGAGCCCGATGACAAGGGAGCGTCGGCTACCTCGCGTCGCGGCGTCGGACGTTCGGAAGTCGTCCGTCACAGGGCTCAGCGCCCAGTCTCATCCCGGCGCTTGCAATCCATGCACAACCGGGCGTAGGGCAACGCCTCCAGGCGGTCGAGATCGATCCGCTCGCCGCAGCGCTCACACACCCCGTAGGTACCGGCGTCCATGCGGCGCAGCGCATCATCGATCTGCGTCAGCAGGCCACGGGCGTGGTTCGACAGCGACTGCGCGGTCTCGCGCTCGAAGCTGGCTGAGCCACTGTCGGCTGGATCATCGTCGAACCCACCGTCACGCCAGTACTTGACGTCGGCTTCGGCGTCCAGGCCCTTGGCCTGCTGGACCAACTGTTCGCGCTCTTCCTCGAGCCCAGCTCGGATCTTCTTGAGCTGGGTCTTGGTCGGCGCTTTCGGGGTCTTCCGTGCCATCATGAGCGCGGAAGGTAGCAGCAACCCGCGTTCCGGCAACCACGCGACGTCCCCGTCGCACGTCGCGGGAGGATCCCGGCGGGCCTCCGCCCTACGGGATGCCACCCCTTGGGCAGCGCTGGGGTTCGAAGGCCGATCGGCCGCCAACTGGCCGCGCGAGGCCATGAGGGACGATCCCGAAGGGTCATCAGGCCGCGGAGTGTTCCACCGAACGGAGTCGGCGCGGTGCCCCCGCCGATGGGTGATCGCGCATACCGTCGGCGATGCGGGTGGCGTCCGCTCTCGCCGTCGTCGCCTCGATGGCGTCACGCACCCCCGCTTCGTACGCCGCAGGGTCGTCGAAGAGGTAGGCCTGGCTCAGGAGCCGGCCGAGCACCGCATCCATGGGTCCATCCTTCCGTATCGCCGGCACCTGGTCGGCACCGCGAAGAGCACGCTAGACCGCCCGTGTGTCGCTCGAGTTACACGGCCGTGACAGCTCGGACGCGGTTGCCCGACCGTTCGATCCGGTTCGAGCGCCCCATTCGACCCTGTTCGGGCGGCCCGTTCGAACCCTGCCGGGGTAGTTCGATGGCCGGACGGGTACCACGCGATCGGTCGAAGGCACGTAGACTGCACCCGACAACGTGATGACGAGGACGCGGCGCCGAGGGCGCCCTGCCGACGAGCGAGCCGGGATGGTGGGAGCCGGCGGGCGGGGTCTCGACGCCATCACCTCACGAGCGGCCACCCCGAAACCGACCCGTGCTCGCGAGAAGTCGCGGACACGCGAGGCGTGTAGAGGTGGACGGGCCCGCACGACACGCGGGTCGGTCAGGGCGACCTGATCGGAAGCCAAGAGTGGGTCGCTACGGCGGCCAACGAGGGTGGCACCGCGGAGCGTCGTTCGACGCCTCGTCCCTCGGGAAACGGCATCCAACGCCGTCCCGAGCGACGGCCCAACACCCTCAGCGAGCGTCCCGTGAGCGATACGACCTCCGCGTCGAGCAGCACCCCGACCTGGCCGACCGTGCCAGCACGGCCCGCGTTGCCCTCGATCGAGCACGACATCCTCGCCCTGTGGGAGACCCACGACGTCTTCCACGAGAGCCTGCGTCGTCGGGCAGACGCCCCGGTGTGGACCTTCTTCGAGGGACCACCGACCGCCAACGGCAAGCCGGGAACCCACCACGTCGAAGCGCGGGTGTTCAAGGACGTCTTCCCCCGCTACCGCACGATGAAGGGCCAGTTCGTGCGGCGCAAGGCCGGGTGGGACTGCCATGGGCTGCCCGTGGAACTCGAGGTCGAGAAGGAACTCGGGCTCAACTCCAAGGCTGAGATCGAGGCGTACGGCATCGAAGCGTTCAACGCCCAGTGCCGGAGTTCGGTGCTGCGCTACGTCGGCGCGTTCGAGGAGCTGTCCGATCGGA
>SKNK01000120.1 GCA_007120565.1 Nitriliruptoraceae bacterium
CGCGCTTGCCGGTACGCGGCGAGAGCATCGCCCTGCCGGCCGGAGCGATACAGCGCGACCAGGCGTTGCGCGTGCAGACGCTCCCGATGGGGATGGGACGACGCGAGCCCCTGGAGGTCACCGACCACCTCGTGGTGTCGACCCGACGAGAGCAGTACCTCGACACGCTCCTCGATCGCCGACAGGTGTTCCTCGTTCAGTCGTGCGGCGGCCTCCCGGATGATCGGACCGGGATCGAGTCCCTCCGCGACCTCACCGCGCCAACATGCCAGCGCGTCGTCGTACGCCGTGACCGCATCGTCGCGGAGGCCGGCATCGCGCGCCGCCCGGGCCTCCGTCAGGGAGCGGTGGAACCGGTGCAGGTCCAGCTCTTCCGCGTCGAGCCGCACCTCGTAGCCCGATGGCCCACGGACCAGACGTTGCTGACCGAGCACCCGGCGGAGCCGGGAGAGGTAGCTCTGTAGGGTCCCGGTCGCGGTCGGTGGCGCTTGCTCCCGCCAGACCTCCTCGATGAGCCGTGTCGGTGACACGGGCCCGTCCGCCAGCGCGAGCGCCGCGAGCACCGCACGCGGTCTCGGCCCACCGAGTGGCAGGTTCGCACCGGCGTCACGCGCGTCGACCGGCCCCAGGACCCGCAGCTCCACGTGGGTTCCTCTCGCCGTCTCTGCGGTACCGACGCCCGGGCCCTTGCGGGCGCGGGGATGCCGCACCATCCTGGGCGGCAGGAGAGCAGCCCTGCACCCCCGTTGCAAGGTCACTGCAAGCGATGCCCTCCATCCTTCCGGCCGATGCCGCCCCGCCAGTGCGTGGCAACCGAACCCTTCAGGAGGCGAGATGGTTTCCACCCTGCTGGTCCGAGCTTCGGAGAGCGAGCGGCTCGAACGACTCGCGACCAACAACCGCCTGGCGCAGCTCGTGGCCGGCCGGTTCGTCGCGGGCAAGACCCTCGAGGAGGGGATCGCCGCCGCCCGGGAGCTGGCCGAACTCGGACGCACGGTGTCGCTGGATCTGGTCGGCGAGCACGTGACCACGGCGGCGGAGTCTGACCAGGCCGCAGACTCCTACCTCGAGACGATCGAGGCGATGGCCACCGCCCACCTGCGAAGTGGCGTCTCTGTGAAGCCGAGCCAGCTGGGCACGGGGCTCGACCTCGACGACGCTCGCAACCGGTTGACCAAGATCGCGGAGGCTGCGGGCTCTGCCGGATTGCACGTCACGCTCGACATGGAGGATGCCTCGACGACGGAGCCAACGATCACCCTGGTCGAGGCGCTCCACGCCGAAGGCCACCACCACGTTGGGTGCGCCGTGCAGTCCTACCTCCACCGCACCGAAGAGGACGTGGAGCGACTCAACGAACTAGGCGCGAGCGTCCGGCTGTGCAAGGGCGCGTACGCCGAGAGCGACCGCATCGCCTACCACGACCGTGACCGCATCGACGAGTCGTTCCGGCGCTGCACCACCTCGTTGCTCGAGCACGGGACCTATCCACGCATCGCCACGCACGACCACCGGTTGATCGGGTTCACGCGTCGTGAGGCCCGGCGGCTTGGTCGAGGGCCGGACGACTACGAGTTCCAGATGCTCTACGGAGTACGTACCGACGTGCAGGAACGACTCATCGGCATCGGTGAGAACCTGTGCGTGTATCTGCCCTTCGGCGAGGCGTGGTACGCCTACTTCATGCGAAGGTTGGCAGAGCGGCCCGCCAACCTCGTCTTCTTCGCCCGCATGCTCACCGGCTGAGCGTCTGCCCTCTCCCCGACCACCAGAGATCAACGCGAGACAGGAAGCAGCGACCATGACGGTTCCCACCCCGACCAACGAGCCCGTTCACGACTACGCGCCCGGGACTGCGGAGCGCGAACGCCTGCAGGAACGTGTCACCGCCATGGCCGGTGAGACCGCCGAGCTGTCCATGCGCATCGGCGACCAAGACGTGCGTTCCGGCGAGACCTTCTCGCAACGCGCCCCCCACCGCCACGATCTGGTTCTGGCCGAGGTGCACGCCGCTCGACGGGGGGACGTCGAAGCGGCGATCGAGGCTGCTGAGGCCACCCGTCCCGAGTGGTCGCGCTGGCCCTTCGAGGATCGCGCTGCCGTGTTCCTACGGGCCGCCGACCTGCTCGCCGGGCCCTACCGTGATGCGATCAACGCGGCAACGATCCTCGGGCAATCGAAGTCGGTCTATCAGGCGGAGATCGACGCTGCCTGCGAACTGATCGACTTCCTCCGGTTCAACGTCGCTTTCGCCCAGGAGCTCCAGGAGGACCAACCGACCTCGCCACGCGGGACGTGGAACCGGATGGAGCACCGTCCCCTCGACGGCTTCGTACTGGCCGTGACGCCGTTCAACTTCACCGCTATCGCCGGCAACCTCCCAACGGTTCCGGCGCTGGTCGGCAACACCGTGGTCTGGAAGCCCTCCGAGAAGCAGGCTCTCGCGGCGCAGGTGACCATGGACGCCCTGCGAGCGGCTGGCCTGCCCGATGGCGTGATCAACCTCGTCCATGGAGACGGCGCACTCGCCGTTGACGTCGCTACTTCGGACTCGCGTCTCGCCGGCGTGCACTTCACCGGCTCGGAGAAGGTGCTGCGCTCGATCATGCGCACGGTCGGTGAACGCATCGATACCTACCGGAACTTCCCACGGATCGTCGGCGAATCCGGTGGGAAGGACTTCATCGTTGCACACCCCTCTGCCGACGTTGACGGGCTCGCGGTCGCGATGGCCCGCGGGGCGTTCGAGTACCAGGGGCAGAAGTGCTCCGCCGCGAGCCGTGCCTACGTGCCACGGTCGATGTGGCCGCAGCTGCGTGATCAGGTCGCCGACCTCGCCAAGGAGATGACGGCAGGGATGGGCGACGTGGGAGACCTATCGACGTTCATGGGCGCGGTCATCGAGGGATCGGCGTTCGAGCGTCACCGCGACGCGATCGCACAGGCGCGGTCCGAAGGTCGTGAGGTGCTCGTCGGCGGTGGCACCGATGACAGCGTCGGCTGGTTCGTCGAGCCGACGGTGTTGGTCACCGACGACCCCCGGTCGGACACCATGGTCCGCGAGCTGTTCGGCCCGATCGTGACCGTGTTCGTGTACGACGACGCTGACTGGGAGTCCACGTTGGATCTGGTCGACACGACCAGCCCGTACGCGCTGACCGGTGCGGTGTGGTCGCAGGACCGTGCCGCCGGTTACCAGGGCCTGGATCGGCTGCGGGACGCCGCCGGCAACATCTACCTCAACGACAAGCCGACCGGATCGATCGTGAACCAGCAGCCCTTCGGTGGTGCCCGCTCGTCCGGCACCAACGACAAAGCGGGATCCAAGCTGAATGTCGTGCGTTGGATCAGCGCCCGTTCGGTCAAGGAGACCTTCGACCCGCCGCACGACTGGCGCTACCCCCACCTGGGCTGAACGCGCTCACGGCTCCCCGCGCTGGAACGTCGAGGACCTGCGCGGGGGCCCAGGAGTGCTGTCTGCGACAACCGAACGCGACGTCGCCGTGGTTCAG
>SKNK01000281.1 GCA_007120565.1 Nitriliruptoraceae bacterium
GGTCAGCGGCGATCCAGGCGCGGGCACGCTCGAGGAGCAGATCGTTGGTCGTCATGGCGCTGATGCTAGATGACGCGGCGGTCCGGAGTAGGGCCGGTCAGCCCTTCGACGGTGTGAGGACCTGGGCGAGCATCGCCCGCGCCGACCTCTCGAGAAGCTCACGCTGACGACCGGCCGGTAGGCCGCCGGGGATCACCCTCCGGTACAGGGCGGCCGAGTCGATCATGCCGTGCAGCGCCGCCGCGATGCTCCGGGCGGTGTCGAGATCGAGATCCGGCCGTATCCCCATCAGGGCGCGAGCCCAAGCATCGAGGTAGCGCCGGTGGTTGCGGCGCGCAAGACGCAGGTAGTCCTCCGGGAGGTGGCGAAGCTCGCGAACCAGCAGCACGACCGCGGCCGGCTGCTCGAAGGCGAGGTCGAGCTGAGCTTCCAGCAGCCGGTCGACCGCCGCTTCTGGTTCGAGTTCCGCTGCCTCATCGAGCACGGGCCGCAGGTGTTGCCAGAGGCGATCGAGGACCGCCATCAGGAGCTCATCCTTCGAGCGGAAGTGGCGGTACAACCCCGGGCCAGAGATCCCTGCGGCCGCACCGACATCATCGACGCTCGTGCCGTGGAACCCCCGGTCGAGGAAGAGTTCCGCTGCCGCGTCCACCACCGCTTCTCGACGACGACGACCACGATCGGTCGGCGCCGTTGCGCGCGGGGTGGTCGCGGTCACAGCTCGAGCACGTCTGCCAGGAGACGACGGTGGTGGCTCGGAGAGCCGAAGAGCAACTTGGAGGCCTTCGCGCGCTTGAAGTACAGGTGCGCGTCGTGCTCCCAGGTGAAGGCGATCCCCCCGTGGAGTTGGATCGCGTCGCCGGCGGCCTTCTCGTAGACCTCGGAGCAGTAGGACTTCGCCAGCGGCACGGCAACCCGTAGCTCCTCGGCGTCGTCCTCCGCCAGCGCCCGGGCTGCGTGGTAGGCGGTCGAGCGCGCTGCCTCGATGCGCACCAGTGTCTCGGCCAACCGGTGCTTCACCGCCTGGAACGAACCGATCGCACGACCGAACTGCATCCGTTCCTTGGCGTAGGCCGTCGTGGTGTGCAGCAGCTGCTCGCTGCCGCCGATCTGCTCGTTGGCGAGCACGACACAGCCGGCCAGGATCGCGCGATGCAAGGCATGCCCGGCGTCGCCACCGGCGAGGCGCGCATCGTCGTCGACGCGGACGTTGTCGTAGGTCACGGTGGCCATCGGCCGCGTGAGATCGAGTACCTCGACGTCTTCTCGTGTGACGCCGTCAGCATCCCCCGGCACGACGAACAGCTCGATCCCGTCATCGGTGACGGCGGCCGTGACCAGCAGGTGCGCCGTACGGCCGTCGACGACGTAGCCCGAGACGCCCTGCAGCGCCCAGCCGTCCCCGTCGCGGGTGGCTTGCACCCCCGGGTCCGCACTCAAGCGTCCACCGGCGTCGAGGTGGGCGAGGGCCAGCCGGGTGGAGCCCGACGCCACGCCAGGCAGGAGTTCCTTGCGTTGGGCATCGGTCCCCGCGCCGAGGATGGCTTCGGTGCCGAGCACACACGAGGAGAGCAGGGGGACCGGAAGCAGTCGCCGACCGAGCTCCTCGAACACGATCGCCAACTCGACGTAGGAGGCCCCGCCGCCGCCGAACTCCTCGGGGATCGTCAGGCCCGTCAGGCCGAGCTCGGCAAGCTGGCCGTACGCGGCCTCGTCGAGGCCATCGTCGCCGAGCATCACCTCTCGGACGCGTTCGGGGTTCCCGCGCTCCTCGAACAGCTCACGGGCCATCGACCGCAGCAGCTGTTGCTCCTCGGTGACGTTGAAGGTGATCTCCATCGCGCTGTCCCTCCCTCGCTGATCGTTCAGCTGCGCGGCACCTCGCGCCACGGCACGTTCTTGTCGACGCGGGGCTCACCCGGCAAGCCGAGGATCCGTTCGCCGAGGATGTTCTTCATGATCTCGCTGGTGCCGCCCTCGATCGAGTTCGCCCGCGAGCGCAGGAAGGCCTGGTTGACCTCCGCGGTTCGGTTCGACGACTGATCGGGACGGGTGAACTCGTACCCGCCGGGGTAGGTCATCCCTTCAGGTCCCAACAGATCCATCGCGAACGAGGTCACCGTCTGGTTGAGGTCCGCCCAGTGCAGCTTGAGGGTGGACGCTTCGGGACCTGGCGTCCCGGCGGCGCGCTTCTCACCCGCCCGGATCGCGGTCAAGCGGAGCGCCTCGGCATCGATCCAGTGCGATACGAGTCGATCACGAGCCACGTCGTCGAGCGGCTCGCCCTCCTCCGCCTGGACGGCCGCCCGACGACGCTCCCACGCACCAACGGCGTGGGCGATGCTGCCGGACCCGCGGGGCCCGACGTTCGCACCGATGGCGACACGTTCGTTCATCAGGGTGGTCATCGCGACCTTCCACCCCTGTCCCACCTCACCGACGCGGTACTCGTCGGGGATCCGCGCGTCGTCGAAGTAGACCTCGTTGAACTCCGCCTCACCGGTGATCTGGTAGAGCGGCCGCACCTCGACGCCGTCGGCTTCCATGTCGACGATGAAGTAGGTCATCCCGGCGTGCTTGGGGACGTCCGGGTCGGTCCGCGTGACCAACAGGCCCCACTTGGCGATGTGCGCGAGCGTGGTCCAGACCTTCTGGCCGTTGACGATCCAGGTGTCGCCCTCGCGTACCGCGGTGGTCGAGAGTGCGGCGAGGTCGGATCCGGCACCCGGTTCGGAGAAGAGCTGGCACCAGATCTCCTCACAGGTGAACATCGGCCGGAGGAAGCGCCCAGCGAACTCCTCACCCGTGTGGGCGACCAGCGTTCCGGCACCCATTCCGATACCCAGGACGTTGATGTAGCGGTTGCGGATCGATCCCCCCGCCTCGGTGATGCGGCGATCGACCTCCGCCTGCCACCGCGGTCCGACCGCCAACCCACCCAGGCCTTCGGGGTGCGCGACCCACGCCAACCCGTGGTCGAACTGCGCCCCCCAGAACTCACGCTCGGGAGTGTCCGCCGGCGGATGCGAGGCGAACAGCGCCTCGATGGCCTCCTCGACCTTGGTCCGTTCGTCGCTCACGTTCGTCCTCCCACTCCAGCCCGACTCCGCGGAGCCTGGGCAGATCCAACTTGTGAACGTTCACTAACAGTCTAGGCAAGGGTCGGTCTCGTGGTCAACGCGACGGATCACCCGTGAGGAGACACGCTCACTCCGACGCTTCGGGTGCCCGTCCGTCGCGCCACCACCGGTAGACCCGATGCTCAGCGCGGAGCCACCAGGGCACCGGAGCGACGAAGACGAACACGAGCACCAAGGGCGACAGCGGCGGGATCCCGAAGGTCAGACCGAGCACCACCGTCAGCAGGACCGCGATGCCAGCGGTGACCAGCCAGGGATGTCGGCAGCTCCACCGTAGGACCGGGCCCGGACCGTCCTCACGATGCCATTGGCGCAAGCGCGCCTCTTCGAGGCGCTCACGCAACCTCCGCAGACGAGGTGTGATCCGCGGCA
>SKNK01000108.1 GCA_007120565.1 Nitriliruptoraceae bacterium
CTGCGACGTCGAGCTCCGCTCCGACGAACCAACGTGCGTCCGGACCGGGCTGTTCGTCGCACAACAACTCCCAAGGCCGCGCCCAGTCGAGCGTGGCCGCCTCGGCAGCCCAGCTCGCCATCGTGGTCATGAGGGGGTCAGCCGGCACGGCCCATCATCCTCTCCACGACGGTGGCGGTCTGCTGGAGCTCGGGGAGGACATCGTCGACGAGCCGCTCCCGGGTGAAGTTGGGCGGGCCTCCGATCGCCGCGAGTGCCGCCGGGTCGCCCCCCTCGGTGCAGCGCAGCGGCACGGCTACCTCGACGTAGCCGCGCGGTCCATCGATGTCCGCGACGAGGTGATCGGCCTGTGACCATCGCTCCAGGGCCTCCAACGTCAGGTCACCGTCCAGCTCGACGAGTTGCTTCCACACCGCGCGACCAGCGTGACCGGCGACCAGCCGCCCGGCAGCGATCGAGCCAACGGGGACCGTCCGGCCGCTGCGTTGCAACTGCACGCTGTCCGCACCGTCGATGCGCTCCACGTAGACCGCCTGGTGGCGGACCCGGACCGCGACCTGGACCGTGACACCGGTCCGGTTGCGCAGATCGACCAGGTAGGGGCGCAGACTCTGGAGGAGGGGCAGGCGGTCGAGGTAGTGCTCGGAGAGGCGAACGAGCTCCGGGCCGAGCCCGTAGCGCGAGGATGCCGAGTCCTGTTGCACGAGACCCGCGGCGACGAGGCTGCGGAGCAACCGGTGCACCATGGACAACGACAGTCCGGATCGATCGGCGAGGTCGCTGAGTTGGTGGTAGGCGGGGCCATCGCTGAGCAGGTCGAGCAGCACCGACGCGTTGCGGATCGTGCCCAGCGTCCCCCGCGGAGCCACGCTGTCCCCCACGGTTGCCCTCCACGCATGGTCGGTGGCCTGGCGGTCATCCCCTGCCCGGCCCGGTTGCCGGCGCTGCGCCGGCTGACCGCATGCTAACCCCACCGCCCACGTTGGGGAAAGTGATTGCGACAAAAGGTATTGACTTCCGCATAACGGAATGCAAAGGTTGCCTCGGGAACGGGAGAGGGACGTGATCGTGCGTGGGTCCTACCCATGCACGCGACCAGGGAGACACGCTGTCGTGTCACGCGCGTACCGACACAACCTCAACGGCAGTGCGCTGGCGCCGGGCGCACAACAGCTCGAGATCGACGACGTGGCGTTGCGTTTCGGCGGGGTCAGGGCGCTCAAAGGGGTGAGCCTCGATGTGCGCCAGGGCGAGATCCACGCCATCATCGGCCCTAACGGAGCCGGGAAGACCAGCCTGCTCAACTGCATCAGTGGTGTCTACCGCCCGCAGGAGGGTGCGATCCGCCTGCACGGCGGTGACGGGCAGGTTCGCGAACTGACCAGCGCGAGACCGCATCGCATCGCGCGCTGGGGGATCGCTCGCTCCTTCCAGAACATCGAGCTGTTCAAGCACATCAGCGTGCTCGACAACCTGATGTTGGGCCGTCACGTGCACATGCGCCACTCGGTGTTCACATCGGCACTGTTCTTCGGTCCGGCTCGTGCTCAGGAGATCGCGCACCGCGAACTCGTCGAGGAGGTCGTCGACTTCCTCGAGATCCAGGCGGTGCGGCACGCCCACGTCGGCTCGCTGCCCTACGGCGTGCAGAAGCGGGTGGAGGTGGGACGTGCGTTGTGCCTCCAGCCCGGGGTCCTGCTCCTCGACGAACCGATGGCGGGCATGAACACCGAGGAGAAGGAGGACATGGCCCGCTTCATCCTCGATGTCAACGACCTCGCCGGTGTCACGGTGGTGCTGATCGAGCACGACATGGAGGTCGTCATGGACATCTCCGACCGGGTATCCGTCCTCGACTTCGGTAGCAAGATCACGACCGGGGTCCCCGACGAGGTCCAGGCCGATCCTCGGGTGATCGAGGCCTACCTCGGGGAGGAGGTCGCGTGAGCACGACCGACCCCGCGGAAGGCTCGCCGGCACCCGCCGCCATCGACGTCGCCCAGATCGTGCGTCCGCGAGAAGCGGCACCGGACCGGATCCCCGACGACATGACCTTCCCGCAGCTGTTGCGGGAGCTGGCGCAACGCCACGGCGATACACGCAACGCCCTCCAGGAGAAGCGCTACGGGATCTGGCAGCCGATCACCTGGGCCGGCTACCACCAACGTGTTCGGGACTTCGCCCACGGGCTGGCCGACCTCGGGGTCGGCGCCGGTGACGTCGTCGCGGTCCTCGGCGACAACCGGCCCGAGTGGCTCATCAGCGAGTTGGCGGTCCAATCGCTCGGCGCGGCCATCGTCGGCATCTACCCCACCTCGGTTGGTGAGGAGATCGTGCACATCCTCGACTACGCCCAGGTGCGCATCGTCGTCGCCGAGGATCAGGAACAGGTCGACAAGCTGCTGCGCTTGTACGACCAGCTCGAGACGCTCGAGACGATCATCTTCTACGACCCACGTGGGCTCGAGTTCTACGAGCGCGATCATCTCCTCGAGTTCACCGACATCGAGGCCAAGGGCAGGGAGTACGAGGCCGAACACCCGGGCTGGCTCGACGAACAGGTCGCCGCGGGCCGCACGGACGATGTCGCCGTGATCTGCACGACATCGGGCACCACGGCTCGACCCAAGCTGGCGATGCTCTCCCACGCCAACCTGCTGTCGATGGGGCGCAGCCTCATGGCGATCGATCCCATCGACCACCGGAGCCGCTACGTCAGCTTCCTGCCCTTCGCCTGGATCGGTGAACAGATGCTGACCGTGGCGTGCGGGTTGCAGGCCGGCTTCACGGTGTCCTTCCCGGAGGAGGCCAACACCGTGCGCGCCGACATGCGCGAGATCGGCCCGGACGTGATGTTCAGCCCTCCGCGGATCTGGGAGGACATGGTCTCGTCCGTGCAGGTGCGCGTCGGCGAGGCCGGGTGGCTCAAGCGAGCGGGCTTCGCGTGGGGCTTCCGGATCGGTGAGCGGGTGGCTGACCGCCGCGTCCGTGGCGAGTCTCCCGGGCTGCTCGGTCGGATACCCGCGCTCATCGCCGAGTACGGGGCGCTGCGGCCGGTCCGGGAGCAGCTGGGCTTGACCCGGGTCTCTCACTGTTACACCGGTGGGGCGCCGCTTGGTCCCGACGTCTTCCGGTTCTTCCACGCCATCGGAGTCAACCTGAAGCAGATCTACGGGCAGACCGAGATCTGTGGGATCGCGGTCGCCCACCGCGACGACGACGTCAAGTTCAACACCGTCGGCACCCCGATCCCGGCCACCGAAGCCACGATCGGCGAGAACGGCGAGATCCTGTTGCGGAGCCCCGCGGTGTTCCAGGGCTACTACCGCAACGAGGAGGCGACCAGGGATGCCGTCGATGACGACGGCTGGCTGCACACCGGTGACGCGGGCTACCTCGACGATGACAACCACCTCGTGGTCATCGACCGGGCCAAGGACGTCCTCGAGGCCGTGGACGGCACCCGGTTCTCCCCGGCCTTCATCGAGAACAAGGTCAAGTTCAGCCCCTA
>SKNK01000083.1 GCA_007120565.1 Nitriliruptoraceae bacterium
ATCGCAGCTCGGTGACGGCCCAGCGCGCTACACGACCGAGGCCACGATCCCGCTGTAGCACCGTCCGCTGGGGCACCGTTCACACCCCCCCCGGTCGCCCACCCGGCACTGGGCGAGATCCGCTGCGCCCCACGCCACCTATCGCACCCACTGCGTGGAGGTGACGACAGCCGACCTACGCTCGGCCCGGGCCTCGTCGGGATCGACCGGGCTGCTGAGACCGAAAGAGCCAAGGGATCGTGGAGCGAAGGGTGGGTCAGCGATCGACGCGTGCCGCAGCGCTCGCGGAGGTCGCCGCAGCGATCGAAGCCCTTCCGTCTGACGGGGTCCGACGGATCGGGGTCGACGGAGTCGACGGTGCGGGCAAGACCACCTTCGCCGACGAACTGGCTGACGTTCTGCAGGCCAGGGACGTCCAGGTGATCCGAGCCTCCGCCGACGACTTCCACCACTCCAAGGCCGTGCGCCATCGCCGAGGCCGCGACTCACCAGAGGGGTTCTTCTACGACTCGTTCGACCTCGATCAACTCCGGCGTCGACTGCTCGACCCGTTGGGCCCCGACGGTGATCGACGGTTCGTCCGGCGGATCCACGACGTGACAACCGACGAACGGATCGATGCCAACGTCGAGGTAGCCCGCGACGGTCAGGTCCTGGTGCTCGACGGGTTGTTCCTGCACCGCGCCGAGCTGCGCGATGTCTGGGACCTGTCGGTCTACCTCGACGTGCCCTTCGAGGTGTCGGTCGCGCGGATGGCCGACCGGGATGGCTCGTCCCCCGACCCCGACCACCCCAGCAACCGCCGGTACGTCGAAGGCCAACGCCTCTACCTGGCGACCTGCCGTCCCCACCTGCAGGCGACGATGCTCGTAGACAACACCGGAGGTCATCACCCCTGAGTTCGTCCCGTGAGGTCAGGGGCGTAGGAGGGTGTTCCCGGAGGGCGTACCGGCCGCCGATACGTCACCCTGGGGACGACGCCATGAGGAGCTCGCAACCATGACCGATGACACCGGACAGCAACCCACCCCGACACCGCCGGCGCGCAAGCTCTACCGATCGCGACAGGACCGCATGATCGGTGGCGTCTGTGGCGGGATCGCCGAGTACTTCAACATCGACCCCACCCTGGTGCGGTTGTTGGCCGTCGCTTCGATCTTCCTGGCTGGCTCGGCCGTCCTCGCCTACCTGATCGCCTGGATCGTGGTACCGGAGGACCCGTCGCCGGTCTGAGGGCCAGCCCACGCACCCGTGCAGACGCTCTAGACAGCCTGCACGTGCGCCGGAGGTTGCCGTGGGCAGCGGCCGATCACCAGGTAGGGCCGGACCGTGCCACGCACGGTCCGGCTCCAGTGAGGCGAGGCACGGTCCGGCCCCCGTGAGGCGATGTCGGAGCGTTCATCTTCGGGAGAAGCACGCCGTTGCGTCGAACCGTCGCGGGTGATCTCCGATCCGGCCACGCGCCCTCGTCGCTCGACCGGACTCGCAACAGCAGTTGTGCTGAAGATGTAGTAGGTCTACTATCTGCCCCTGATGCTCAGAGCAGCCTGGTGCTCAGAGCACAGGAGGCAACGAGATGCACGAGGTACGGGGGGCTCGCGCGAGCGCTGCTGGTCACGCAGACCCGCGCGAGACGTTGATCGAGGTCCGCGACCTGCGGATGCGCTACGGCGACAACGACGTGCTGACCGGGGTGGACCTGACCGTCCACCGCGGCGAGGTGGTCACCCTGCTGGGCCCGAACGGCGCCGGCAAGACCACCACGATCGAGATCCTGGAGGGGTTCCGCAACCGCTCCGCCGGCGAGATCACGGTTCTTGGCCAGGATCCAGCCACCGCCGACGAGGACTGGCGGGCGAGGATCGGCATCGTGCTGCAATCCTGGCGTGACCACCCCCGCTGGACGCCACGCAAACTCCTGCGCCACCTCGGCGCCTACTACCTCCCCTACAGCACCCCCGACCGCACGCGGCCGTACGACGTAGTTGAGCTGATCGAGATGGTCGGGCTCCAGCATCAGGCTGACCAGAAGATCTCAACCCTGTCAGGCGGGCAGCGCCGAAGGCTGGACGTGGCCATCGGCATCGTCGGGAGGCCGGAGCTGCTGTTCCTCGACGAGCCGACGGCGGGGTTCGACCCCCATGCCAGGCGCGAGTTCCATGACCTGATCCATCGCCTGTCGGACCTCGAGGACACCACGATCCTGCTCACCACCCACGATCTCGACGAAGCCGAGAAGCTCGCTGATCGGATCGTGATCCTTGCCGCCGGGAGCATCGTCGCCAACGGCTCGGCCGCAGCCCTCGCCCGCGAGGTGGAGAACGAAGCGGAGGTTCGCTGGAGCCTCGGCGACGAACACTTCGTCCACGCGACCGCCACGCCAACCCGATACGTCCGGGAACTGTTCGAACAGCACGGCGACGCCGTCGACGACCTCGAGGTTCGTCGCGCGAGCCTCGAGGACACCTACATCACGATGGTCCAACAGCACGAGTCGGGGTCGCAGGGTCAGGCTGCCGCCGGGCTCGCGGCGCGGACGAGCAGCGCTGCCGAGCCGCACCTCACCACGGTCGGCGAACCGGGCACCGACGAGGAGGTGTCGCGATGAACCGCAACCTGCACGCGGTGAAGGTCGGGCTGCACCGCGGCTGGGTCGAGTTCGTCCAGAGCATCAAGAGTGCACAGGACCAGGGCTTCTACCTGTTCATGGGCGTCGGCATCCTGATCTACCTGTGGTTCAACCGGAACAACGAGGTAGAGGGCACCGGGCTGATGATGCCGTCCGTCGCCATGCCGAGCCTGCTCGGTGCGCTGATCGCCTTCGGGATCGTCATCGGCCCGGCGTACCAACTGGCGATGGAGCGCGAGGACGGCACGCTGCTCCGCTCGAAGGCGGCACCCCGTGGACTCGTCGGCTACGTCACGGGTCAACTGTTCTTCCACTCGATCAGTCTCCTGCCGCTGCTGGCCGTCGTGCTGATCCCGAGCCTGGTGCTGTTCGACGTGATGCAGCGTGGCCTGATCGGGTGGGTGACCGTCCTCTGGGTGCTCGGACTCGGGCTGCTCTCGGTCCTACCGATCGGGATCATCATCGGCTCGCTGGTCCCAAGCGTGCAGAAGGTCGGCACGTGGGGGATGCTGCCGATCGGGGTCCTCGTCTCGATCTCCGGCATCTTCTATCCGGTCCAGGCACTGTGGGGCTGGGTCCAGGTCGTCGCGCAGGTCTTCCCCGTCTACTGGCTGGGGCTGGGGATGCGCTCGGCGTTCCTCCCGGCAGAGGCAGCCGCCATCGAGATCGGTGGTTCGTGGCGGACCGGCTGGACCGTCGCCGTCCTTGCGGCGTGGGCCATCGTTGGGGCGCTCGTCACGCCAACGGTGCTCCGTCGGATGTCGCGACGCCAGTCCGGATCAGCCGTCGAGGAGGCACGTGAGCGGGCCACGCAGTGGGTCCGCTGACCGGAGGTTGATCGGTCAAGAGCAACGGTGGTCACAGATCGTTGGCGA
>SKNK01000178.1 GCA_007120565.1 Nitriliruptoraceae bacterium
CGCAGCCGAGGTCCTGACCGCGGCGCTCGAAGCGTCGCGCCGCCTGGGCGTCGAACGTGATGCGCGGGTCACCTTCGAGGAGCTCTTCGCGTCAGCCGAGGTCACCCCGGGCCTGGTCGAGGGACGCCTGGCCGTCGTCGACGCCGAACCCGACGCTCGTGCCTACCGCCTGATCGAGCGGGTCATGGTCGCCGCCAACGAGGCGGTCGCAAGCTTCCTCGTCGCCAACGACGTCCCCGCCCTGTACCGCGCTCACGCGGGACTCGACCCGCAGCGGATCGAGCGACTCCGCGCCGCGGTCGAGCTCGCCGGCGCCTCCGTACCCGCCCTCGCCGACGAGGACAGCGACGCCGAGGTGGTCAGTGCCCAGCTGCTGAGCGAGATCGACCGACTCGGAGCGGAGGGCCGTGACGAGGATCGCGCGCTGCTCGTGGCGGTGGCGACGGGCTCCACCGCCCGGGCCGCGTACGACCCCGACCCCAAGCACCACCGGGGCCTGGCCAGCGGCGCCTACACCCACTTCACCTCACCGATCCGTCGGTACGCGGACCTCATCGTCCACCGCCAGCTGCGTGCGGCGCTCGCGGGTGAGCCGGTCCCCCACTCTCCCGATGACCTGGCGCGCATGGCCGTCTGGCTCGACGCTCGGGCTGGTGCGCTGAACTTCCTCCAGGCTCGCGAGCGCGGTGACCTCTGGGCGCGGCTGCTCGACCGCGGCTACCTCTCGGACGCGGAACCCGCGACGATCACCGGTGTCACGGTCAACGGGCTACGCCTGCGGCTGCCCCGACTGGGCGTGTCCGGCTTCATCACCGCGGAACGCGCGCTCGGCCTGCCGCCGAAGGAGCGTGGACGGTTGGAGACCGACGAACACGGTCTGGACACCACCTCAGGCCCCTGGCGAGTGGGGACCCAGATCGACGTCCGGTTCGTCGGCCTCGACGACACCGGGCGAACGATCTGGCGGCTCGGCGACGCGGGCGACAAGTAGGGTCCCGACCCCTGGCGGTTGCTACGGAGGCGAGAACATGATCCTGACGGTCGATGGCCACACCCCCCGGATCGACGACGGCGCGTTCGTCGCCCCGACCGCAACCGTCGCCGGCCGGGTGACGCTGGCCGCCGGCGTGTCGGTGTGGTTCGGCTCGGTGCTGCGTTCCGAGAAGAGCTCGATCACCGTGGGCGAGGACAGCAACCTGCAGGACCTGACGGTCGTGCACACCGACGAGGGCCACCCGGTCGTCATCGGTCAACGGGTCACGGTCGGACACCGTGTCATCCTGCACGGTTGCACCGTCGGCGACGACGCGCTCATCGGGATGGGATCGGTCGTGATGAACGGGGCGGAGATCGGCGCGGGCGCCGTGGTCGGAGCTGGAGCGGTCGTCACCGAGGGCACGGTCGTACCCGATGGAGGACTGGCCGTCGGTATCCCCGCCAAGGTCCTCGACCGACCGGTCCCCCCGGTGCCACGCCCCAACGTCGCCAACTACCTCGACCTCGCTGAGCTCTACCGCGCCGCGAGCGCGGTCGACGGAGCTGGCACGTCGGAGCAGCCCGGCGACGACGAGGTGGCCCGGTGACCGCAGACGGCGCGGCACCGCAGACCAGGCCCAGCTCCGCGACCCACGACCTGCTCGCCAAGTTGGTCGCGATGGACACGACCAGTCGTGGCTCCAACCTGGAGCTGATCGCGTTCGCCGAGGAACTGTTCGACGCCCATGGGATCCCGCACGCCCGCATCCCGAACGAGGACGGGACCAAGGCCAACCTGGTCGCCCAGGTGGGACCCAACGTCCCCGACGGCGTGGTGCTCTCCGCGCACACCGACTGCGTTCCCGTCGACGGGCAACCCTGGACCCGCGATCCGTTCACGCTCGCCGAGGTTGGAGACCGCTACTACGGACGCGGCGTGACCGACATGAAGAGCTTCATCGCGGTCGCCCTCGCGATGCTCCCGACGATGGTCGCGGCACCGCTGACCCGACCGATCCAGTTCGCTCTGAGCTACGACGAGGAACTGGGCACCCTCGGCGCCCCGTCCGCGGTGGCGGGGTTGCTGGCGAACTTCCCCCGCCCCGCTGCGACGTTGGTCGGTGAGCCCACCGCGATGGAGGTCGTGACCGCCCACAAGGGGGTGCGCGCCTTCCGGGTGACCGTCGATGGCTTGGACGGACACTCGAGTCAACCTCAGAACGCGTCCAACGCCATCGCCGCGCTGGCCCGGCTCGCGACCCACATCGACGACCTGGCCCGCAAGCACCGCGACCAGTCGGCCGACCGGCGCTTCGATCCCCCGTTCACGACCTTCAACCTGGCAACGATCGACGGTGGCCAGGCGCTCAACATCATCCCTCGCCACGCGGAGATGACCTTCGAGTTCCGGCCCGTACCAGCGGACGACACCACGGCGATCGCCGACGACCTCGCCGCGTACGTCGAAGCGGAACTGCTCCCCTCCCTGCGCAGGGACACCGACGTCGGTGAGATCCGCTTCGAGGTGTTGGCCACCGCGCGTGCCCTTGGCTCCGAGCCGGGCGGGTTCGCTGAAGCGCTCGCTCGTGAGCTCTCCGGCTACGACGGCCCCGACCGGACCGTGCCCTTCGGGACCGACGGGGGCCACTTCCAGGCCGCGGGGATCTCCACGGTGGTGATCGGCCCCGGCCGGATCGATCAGGCCCACCAGCCCGATGAGTGGATCGAGATCGCCGAGCTGGTCCGGTGCGAACGCTTCCTCGAGCGCCTCATCGGACACCTCAGCGGGTGATCGCCCGTTAGACCTCGTCGAGCATGGCGACAGGTTCTCGACCGATGTAGCCGGTCTCGGGCCGGTGGTAGTAGCCGATCGCGTCCTCGTCGTCCCTCCAGCACAACAGGATGTCGATCGGTTCACCGAGCCGGATCGCCCGCGCAGGGAAGTCGAGCAGCCCCGGCGAGATGCCCTTGACCTGGATAGCGCGCTCGTCGAACCACCGCAGATGCGCTTCGAGCTGTCGTTCGAGGTCGTGCGCTCGCTCGCCCGGACCGGGTCGGCCGAGCTCCTCGTCGGCTCGTACCTCCCTCCGCAGGTCGATCAAGGTTGACGACGCCGCCTCCAAGCGCCGCGCCGCCTCGGGCAGCAGCGACTGTGCTTCGGTGAGGGTGTAGAGGTGAGCCATGTGCACAGTCTGCCTACCGACGGACGACCTTGGCCAGTTGGACCGGACGAATGACCGGTTACGGGTCCTGGCCCGACCTGGCACCGTAGGCTGCGGTCACGACCGACAGGAGTTGGACGAGATGTTGCGCACGGTCTGCATCGAGACGCGTAGTGGTTCTACCTATCTGGTCGGACCGGCAGCAGACCCGTCCAAGATCCGTATCGCACGTGTCGGCGCCCGAGCGGTGCGAGGCACCGATGGTCCGGTGTCGTTCGCCTGGGATGCGGATTCCGTCGAGTTCATCCCCTCAGCCAGCGGCCTCCGACTACGCATCCGCAGCAGCGACGGCAAGGGGTTCGA
>SKNK01000478.1 GCA_007120565.1 Nitriliruptoraceae bacterium
CCCACCCTGGCGCTGGCCCACGCCGCTTTCGCCGAAGGGCAGGTCGTCGCCGATCGCATCGCCGCGGTGGACCACGTCCAGCCGGTCGATCACGTCCAGACCCCCCGCGTCACCTACTGCCATCCCGAGGTGGCGTCGGTCGGTCTGACCGAAGCCGAGGCCCGCGAACAGCATGGCGACGACGTGGTGGCTACGACCGTGTCGATGAAGGCGAACGCCAAGGGGATCATCGCCGGGTCCGACGGGTTCGTGAAGGTCATCTCTCTGGGTGGTGAAGCGCCGGTCGGGGCCGCCGGCGACGGCGGTCCGGTCGTCGGTGTGCACATCGTCGGTCCTCACGCCACCGACATCATCGCTGAAGCGACCCTGGCCACCGCTTGGGAGGCGGTCCCGGCCGAACTCGCCGCGATCACCCATGCCCACCCCACCCTCTACGAGGCGATGGGTGAGGCCTTCCAGTCGGCCGCGGGGTTGCCCTTCCACGGCCACTGACCAGCTTCGGTTCCACATCCGGTCTGACGGAACGCTCTCGCTGCTATCGTTCCATCGTCGCGGTGCCGCGACGAGCCAGCGTGGGGAGGTCGTGGTGCGCAGGGCGGTAGGCGTAGCCGGCATCCTGTGCGCCGGCGTCCTGGCGGCGAGCCTCGCCGGATGCAGCGCAGACGACGCAGGTGCGACCTCCGTGGTCAACGTCGACATGGAGGACAACTTCTTCGGGCGCGATGTCACGCGGATCGGCGTCGGGGACACGGTCAACTTCCGCAACCGCGGCGTCGTGCCGCACAACGCCATCGACGTCGACGGGACCTGGTCGACAGGTCTGGCCGACGGCGGCGATCTCACCGACCTGCAGGACCCGGGCGAGTCGGTGGAGATCGTCTTCGACCAGGAAGGCGTCTACACCTACTACTGCTCACTTCACGCCACCTCGGATGGTCGGGAGGGGATGGTCGCCACCCTGGTCGTCGGCGACGTCGACTACCAGGCCGCCGAAGACGCCCCGGACGAGCCGATCCTCGAGTGGACGGGTACGACGCGCCGTGTGCCAGAGGGCCACCCGACGATCCAGAACGCCGTCGACGCCGCCGACCCTGGCGACCTGGTGCTGATCGGTCCCGCCCCCGAGGCCCCGGAACACCTCGCCGAAGACGGCTCGTACGTCTACAAGGAACAGGTCGACGTCACCACGCCCTACATCACGTTGCGCGGCACCGACCGCAACGCCGTGATCATCGACGGTGAACACGAGCGGACGATGGCCATCAGCATCCAGGCAGCCGACGGGGTCGCGGTCGAGAACCTGACGGCCCGCAACGCCACCGGCAACGGCATCTACTGGACGTCGCTGTCCGGCTTCCGCGGCTCGTACCTCACCGCCTACAACAACGGCATCTACGGCATCTACTCCTACGACGCCTCGGACGGGCTGTTCGAGCACAGCTACGCCAGCGGGTCCGGCGATGCCGGTTTCTACATCGGCCAGTGCGATCCCTGCGACGCGGTCATCACCGGCATCGTCGCCGAGCACAACGGGCTCGGGTACTCCGGCACCAACTCGTCCCACGTCTACCTCGTGGACTCGGTGTGGCGCCACAACATCGCCGGCATCGTGCCGAACACGCTCGACTCCCAGCGCCTGCCACCTTTCGGCAACGTCACGATCGTCGGCAACCTGATCCACGACAACGACAGCCGCGATGCCCCGGCCCTTGGCAGCGTGTGGCCAACCTTCGGCAACGGCGTCGTGCTCGCCGGCGGGATGGACAGCCTGGTCGAGCGCAACCGCATCGTGAACCACGAGCGTGGCGGCGTCGCGATCATCCCGAACCTGTCCCGCAACTTCTGGATGAGCGGCGGCAACGTCATCCGGGACAACGCCATCGCAGCCTCTGGCTACGGCGACATGACGCTGTATGGCCCGGCACTGGGAGGCAACTGCTTCTCCGGCAACGACCACCGTCACACCGTCCCCGCCGGCCTGGAATCGATCGCCGGTTGCGGCTCGGAGGCGACCGCTGGCGCCCAGGCGGTTGCGGACCCCGACCGTGGCTCGGTCCGACTGCCCTCCCGCACGGACCTGGGGTCCACCTGGTCGTTGATCGGGCTCGCCACCGAGGCCGAACTGGGTCTCAGCACGGACAACGACTACCGCCAGTCCCCGCCCCCGCCGGATCAGCCTCAGATGCCTGAGGGCGCTGATGCCGAGGTGGTCCCTGCCGTCGACGTGTTCGCCTCCTACGACCTCGACCTCGCGGCGATCGACGTCCCTGACCTGCCCTCGGACGTCGAGGTAGGACGCTCCACGGTGGTCACGGCAGGGAACGTGCCCTTCGGCATCGGTGGGCTGTCGACCTACTTCGGCATCGTCGGTTGGTTGATGCCCTTCACGCTGTTCGCGGCGTGGGTCGCGCTCGCCCTGCTCGATGTCGTTCGCCGTGAGGATCTGGCTCCCGCGGGCAAGGTCGGGTGGACGGCCGGTGTACTGGTCGTTCCGTTCCTGGGCGCGGCCGGCTACCTGCTGGCGGGTCGACCTCACCTCCCGGCCTGGTTGCGATGGGTCGTGGTGGTTGGGGGCCTCGTGGTGTTGATCGGTGTCGTCGGGGTATCCGTGGTCGTTGGAGGTTTGTTGTGAGCGTCGACCGGAGGGAACGTTGATGGGTGCCGTTGAGGTCTTCCTGGGGCTCTACGCGACGGCCCTGCCCTTCGCCGTCCTGGCGGCGTGGCTCGCGCTCTCGTTGTGGGACATCGCGCGTCGCAGCACCGACGATGAGCTCGGCAGGGGGCCGGCGATCGGATGGACGCTCGGGGTGCTGTTCGTGCCCGTCATCGGTGCGGCGGGGTACCTGGCCGGAGCTTCGAGTCTCCCGCGCTGGCTGGGTGCGACGGTCGTTGCCGGCGGGATCGGCGCCTACCTGGTGATCCTGGCCCTCGCCGGAGGGTTCTCGGCGGCCGGATGAGCGACCCCAAGGATCGCACGGACCGAGCAGCGTCGTCCGCTGACGGCGGCGGAGACGAGCGCGACAGCGACGACGAACGTCGCTACACGCGCCGTGAGGTCCTGCGCCGTGCCGGTCTGTCCGGCGCCGTGGTCTTCGGCGGCAGCATCCTCGGCCACGAGTTGTGGCCGCACTCCCACGCGGCCGACGCCGACGACGCCGGCTACCACGGTGGGCTGGTGCAGAGTTCGTCGGCGGACAGCGTCGCGGGCGCCGGGCTCTACGGCCACGCGGCCGACCCTCCCTCAGGTCTCAGCGAGGACACCGTCATCGGTGCGGCGGTACCGCCACCTTTCGATGGCCGCAGCGGGGTCGTGCGCGAGTTCGAGCTGCCCGTCACCCAACGTCAGATCGAGGTCGGCCATGAGGTGGTGGCTGACGCCTGGAGCTACGCGGGTCGTGTCCCGGGGCCGATCATCCGTGCGACGGAGGGTGACACCCTCCGCATCCACATGGCCAACCGCACCTCACACGCCCACAACGTCCACCTCCACGGGCG
>SKNK01000382.1 GCA_007120565.1 Nitriliruptoraceae bacterium
CGCGGGATAGCCGGTCGAGGTCGAGCAGTTCGTCGAGGAGGACCGCGAGGCGATCTGCGTGCTTGCGCAAGGCATCCTCGATGCGGTCGCGCACCACGATGTCCATGTCTTGCCGGAGGCGCGGCAACGTCTGTGCCATGCCTTGCACCACGGTCAGCGGCGTCCGCAGTTCGTGGGACACCGCGGTCAAGAAGGTGTTCTTGACGCGGTCGAGCTGACGTAGCTGGTCGGCAGCGTTCTGTTCGGCGAGAGCGATCTCCTTGAGCCGCTGCTCCCGCTCCATCCGGCCGGTCACGTCGCGGAAGTACAGCGCGATGCCGGGCGTCGAGGGGAAGACCCGGACCTCGAGCCACGCGTGAAGTGGTTCGAACCAGAACGGCTCCACCGTCGTGGCCACGCGCTGGTCCATGCTTCGGTGATACGCCGCGAGTGCTTCGGTCCCCGTCAGCTCCGGGAAGACCTCGAGCAGGCCGCTACCGATGAGCTCCGTTGAGGCTCGACCGATCACGCCTGCCGCGCTGGTGTTGAGGTAGGTCATGGTCCAGTCATCATCGAGGAGGATCACGCCGTCGCTCATCGCTTCGAAGGCCTGGGCGAGGCGCTGCTGGAGCCGCTGGGTCTCGTCGGTCACGCGGCGTTGCTCGGTGATGTCCTGAAACGCGCCTCTCGCCGCCGTGATCGAGCCGTCCTCGTCGCGTTCGGCGAGCCCAACGGTGCGCACGGTCAGGTGCTCGCCGGCCACGGTGTCCACCTCGAGTTCGAGATCGAAGGGGATGCCGTCTCGTAGGCACGCCTCCAAGGCGTCGCTCATGCGTTGGCGGCCGGGCTCGGGGAACAGGGTGATGCCCTCCTCGACGGTGGGCGTGACGTCGGGGGCGAACCCCAGGATCTCGTGGATCTCCGGCGACCAGTACTGCTCCCTGGTCTGCGCATCGATCGCCCAGCCGCCGAGACGGGCGATCCTCCCGGCGATGCGCAGGAGGGCTTCTCCGTGCCTGGCGCGGCGCTCCGTCGCCTGGCGAGCGGTGATGTCCTCGACGTGGGCGACGAGGTAGAGGGGTTCATCTTCGGGTGACGGCACGACGGTCAGGCTGGTGCGCCCCCAGGCGACCTGGTCACCTGCGGTGTGGAAGCGGATCTCGCTGACGATGCCGGGCCCTTCGCCGTCCATCGCGTGCGCGACCGCCTCCTCGAGGGTCGCACGATCCTCGTCGTAGACGAGCGGCCACAACTCGCTTCCTTGGAGATCTGGCTCGCTGTAGCCGACCATCGCACAGAACGCGGGGTTGACCTGGAGCAGCCGGCTATCGAGGGAGAGGACGACGATCCCGGCTCCCGACACCTCGAAGGTGCTGCGGAACCGCGCCTCGGTCTCTGCGAGCGATCGGGTGGCCACGCGCTCATTGGTGATGTCTCTGGCGATGCCGTAGACACCCTCTACCTGGCCGTCGATGACGATCGGCAGGTTGGTGATGTGGAGGTGGAACTCATGGCCGTCGCGGTGTATGCCCCGGGCCTCGTAGCGCCTGGCTTCGCCTCGAGCGGCGCGAGCGAACTCTGCACTGACGTGGGCGACGTCGTCGGGATGGGTGAACGGTACGTAACTCAGTTCTCGCAGTTCGGTGAGCGAGTACCCGATCAGTTCCTCGAGGGCGGCGTTGCCGATGACGAACCCGCCGTCGAGGTCGAGTTCGTAGACCGCATCCGGGTGCTGATCGAACAGGGAGCGGTAGCGCAGATCGAGGTGCCGTCGCTCCGGACTCTCCATCGGGGCCCCTCGGTCCGCTCGTCGCACTCGCTGCCGCTGTCGCGGTACCTCACCCGGCTGCGTTCACGGCCCCCATCATGCCATGCGCCGCTTCCCAGCGGGTGGCGAGCTTCAGGCGGTCAGTTCGAGGGTGCACGATCCGAGGACGCGGCCGTTGACCTGCACCTCGATGAGATGGTCGCCGGGATACAGGGTCCGGATGGAAGCGTGGTCGAAGGTCTGCTTGCGTCGGAGACGGCACGCCACCCCCGGTTCGAGGGTGCGCTCAGCCAGTCGGTACGCCTTCGGCTTCCGCGGTCCACGGATGCCGAGGTAGTGGATCAGGTACTCGACGACGATCGGCACCGGAGTGGTGCTGTCCGTCGTGAGTTCGACGGCGATCTGTGCGTGTCCCCCGATGGGGAGCTGTGACGGGTCGATCGTGATGTGCTCGAGTTGCACCGGGGCGTCGGCGTCGTAGCCGACGAGTTGCAGCGCCGTCGGGTGGCCGGCCTTGATCAAGGTTCGTAGGCCGTGGCGGATGACCGTGTCGATGTGCGCGCCACCTTCGGCCTGCCAACGCTGTGCGGTCTCCAACGCCAGGTTGGGGTGGTCCTTCACGATGTCGCCGAGGTGGTTGGCTACGGATCGGCGGACGAACTCGGAGTCGTCGTCACGGAGGCGATCCAACAGGACGATCGAAGGAGTGGGATCCTCCTGGAGCGCACGAAGCCGTTGGCCCCAGGGCAGCCGTGGTCGTGTGCCTTCCGATACCAGTCGGCGCACGTGCTCGTCAGGATCGTTCACCCAGGTGTGCAGGTAGGCGAAGGTCAGCTCCGGGTGCTGGTCGATGCACGGCCGGATCGCGAACTCGCAGGAGGAGCGGTGGGTCAGGCGGGCCATGAAGGGCAGGATGATGTCTGGATGTTCGGGGCCGAGCGGCGTGAGCATCTCCGCGCAGGGCCAAACCATCCACCCCTCGAACGACGCGGAACCAAGCGTCGCGTCCAGTACGGCAACCAGATCGGTCGGCTCGTCAGGGAGGGTCCGCGCCAGGGCCGTCGCGACCTGGCGTATCCGGTCCTTGAGTTCGAGCTCCACCAGGCCGTTCGTCGCGTCGTCGATGAACGCATCCGACGGGAAGTCGGCCCATGCCGTTGACAACTCATCCGCGAGGTCCTGGACCATCTGCGGGCTGACGTGGTCCTTCAGCGCTGACGTCACTCGAACCTCGCTTGGTCAACTCGTGGCGGTGCGCCCGGACATCGAGGTCGGCGTTGCAGCCCTCGACGTCGTCGCAGCCACAGGCCAGTGCTGCATCGAGGAGTTCCTGGGCCTGCTGCAGGGCAGCGATCCTGGCCCCGAGTTCGTCGCGCTTCTGGCGGGCGCGGGTTTGCCAGTCCGTCCCCCGCTCGAAGATCTGGCCGATCTCGGCCAGGGTGTACCCGGCTTGCTGGAAGTAGTCGATGATGCGCAGGCGGTCGAGCACCTCGGGGTGGTAGGTGCGCCCGTGCGCGTCGCGACCCGCAGGCGAGATGAGTCCGCGCCGCTCGTAGTAGCGCAACGTCGAGCCGGCGAGCCCGGCCTGGCGGGCGACCTCGCCGATCGTCAGCGTCACGGCCACATCCAGGTCCTCGGCAGGAAGCGTGGGGTGGGTGCTCATCGAGGAACACCGCTTGCGTTGAAGTGCACTTCAAACCCTAGCTTCGATCCCGTCGAACAGCCACCCGATGAGGAGGATCACGATGACCGACGCCGCACCCTTCGCCTGCTCCCTCGGAACCGAAGATCTCGTCCGCCGTCAGGTCGAAGACCGCGCTTTGGCGGCACGGTTGACCAGCCACCGATGGGAGGGCCGGCGAAAGGTCGTCCTGGCCTTCCCCGCGCACGCCGCCCGCTTGGTCGATCGGTTCGTGGCGGAGGAGTCCGCGTGCTGCCCGTTCTTCGGGTTCTGCACCGAGGACAACGGCGACGAGGTCCGCCTGCAGGTCGTCGTACCGGAGGGCGGCGAGCCGATGCTGCACGACCTGGTGACGTGGTTCGTCGAGTGAACTGGATCACCGGGGGAGGTCATCCGAGTACGGTCACCCGAGTGAGGTCACCCGAGTGAAGGTCACCGGAGTGAAGGTCACGTCACCTCGATACCGAGGGCTTGCCCGATCTTGGTCGTCTGTTCCATGACCCCGTGAGTGAACTCCGCGGGGTCCGAGCCGAGTTCGTTGATTGCCGCCCACTTCTCGGCGACGTCGTCCGGGGAGGGGACGCCGTCGAAGGTGGCACCCTCACCTTCGAGGATGGCGACGCGAGCCATGTAGCCCCCGCCGACGGAGTAGATCTTGCCCGTGTCCGTGCAGGTCTCGGAGGCGAGGTAGGCGACCAAGGGAGAGACGTTCTCGGGCTCCAACCGCTCGAGCAGTTGCGGCGGCATGATGTCCTCGGTCATGCGCGAGGCAGCGACCGGGGCGATCACGTTGGCCGTGATGCCGTACTTGGCGCCTTCGATGGCCAGGGTCCGGGTCAAGCCGACCTGGCCCATCTTGCCGGCCGAGTAGTTCGACTGCCCGAAGTTGCCGTACAGCCCGGAGCCGGACGTGGTGTTGATGATCCGGCCGTAGCCCTGGTCCTTGAGGTGGCCCCAAGCGGCGTGGGCGACGTGGAACGCGCCGTAGAGGTGGACCTTCAGGACCAGGTCGAGTTGGTCCTCCTGCAGCTTGGCGAAGGAAGTGTCGCGCAGGATCCCGGCGTTGTTCACGACGATGTCCACGCGGCCGAAGGCATCCAGGGCGCTCTGGACGATCGCTTCGCCGCCCTCCCAGGTGTGGACGCCGTCGTAGTTGGCGACCGCTTCGCCGCCCGCCTCGACGATCTCGTTGACGACCGCATCCGCCATGTCGGAACCGCCACCGGAGCCGTCACGTGAGCCGCCGAGGTCGTTGACCACGACCTTCGCGCCGCGGCTTGCCAGAAGCAGCGCGTGGCTGCGGCCGAGGCCGCCCCCAGCGCCGGTCACGATGGCCACCCTGTTGTCGAAGTCGATCACGTTGTTGTCTCCCGTGGGGCGCAGGGTCGTGGGAAGGTCGGCACGGACGTGTTCGTCGAGTTGGGGATCCCGGTGCCGATCGGAGGTGGCAGCGGTGCCAGCCGACCTTTCCTGCACCCTACCCTCGGGCGCGTCTGCTTCCGGAATCGTTCCTAGGGTTGGTCGATGGCGACGATCGCGCACGCGCTGTGGTTCACCGAAGGGGAGCCGCCCTACGACTGGTCGTTCGCGGTCGAGACGCTCTCCCTCGTCGCCGCGGTATCGGCGATCCTCATCGCGATCGTCTGGCGCATGGTGGCGCCGGTGTTGCCCCGTCCCGAGCTCGGCTTCCTCGCCGTCCTCGGTCGCTTGGGACCGTGGATCCCTCGACTCCTGGCGATCCACGCCGGGGTGTCGCTGTTGGCACTCGCCTCCAGGCTCGAGTACTTCGTCCCGACCTTGCGGTTGCCCGATACCTGGTGGGGGTTCGGGCTTGGCATCCTCGAGGGGATCGTGGGGGTCTGGCTCATCGCCGGATGGAAGGTGCGTCCCGCGGCGATCCTGCTCGTGGCGGCCGGTCCCCTCGGGATGCTCGGGTACGGGATCATGCCGATCCTGGAACGGGCGGATCTGTTGGCCATCGGTCTGTTCCTGGTCCTGCTGCCGCCCGACGACGAGCGGTCGGGGGGTCGGATCATCGTTGACCCTGAGCGGATCCGCGCCGCCTTGTTCTCGCTCCGGGTCATCGTGGGCGCCACCCTGATCCTGCTGGCCTACACCGAGAAACTCGCTCGTCCCGAACTGAGCCTGGAGTTCCTCGACCGCTTCCCAGCTTTCAACGTGCTGCAGGTGCTCGGGGGATGGTTCGGGTTCGAGGTCAGCGACCTGGTGTTCATCCAGTTCGCTGCCGGGGTGGAGATCCTGTTCGGACTGCTGCTGATCTCCGGTGCGCTACCCCAGCTGACCGTGATCGCCGCAGGCATACCGTTCAACGCCACCCTGTTCTTCCTTGGCGCGACCGAACTGATCGGGCACCTCCCGATCTACGGGGCGATGCTGGCCCTGTTGGTCTACGGCTCGCGCGAAGACACCGCGCCGATCTGTTCCTGGCTGCCATCACGTGATGGTCGGATCCGAACGCTGCCGGCGCGTGAGCCCCGGTCGTCCGGACCGCAGAACCCGGTCGGGACCTGACCGTCCATCGCTAGGCTCCCACGGCTGGCCGAGTGGCCGATCACGAACCGACTCGACCGGAAAGGTGCCGCGTGACCCGCGTCCTGCTGCTGTTCGGAGGTCGCTCCTCAGAGCACGAGATCTCCTGCCTGTCGGCGAGGTCGGTGCTCGACGTGATCGACCGGGAGGACTACGAGGTGGTGCCGGTGGGCATCACTCGCGATGGTCGGTGGACGCTCAGCGAAGGGCCGATCGACGACCCGGATGGAGGACCGCTTCCCGTCGTGTCCGAAGACGGGCCGACCGTCGCCCTGGTCGGGACCCGTGAGGGACCGCGGCTGTTGCAGGTGGACGAGTCGAACGGGTTCAAGACCACCGGGCTCGGTCCGGTCGACGCCGCGTTCCCCCTGATGCACGGCCCCTGGGGCGAGGACGGCACCGTGCAGGGGTTGTTGGCCACGGTCGGCGTGCCCTACGTCGGCGCGGACGTGACCGCCTCGTCGATCGGTATCGACAAGGCCGCGATGAAGGCGACCTTCGCGGCGCGAGGGCTACCCCAGGGCGGCTACCTCGCCGTTCACCGGAGCCGTTGGAACGATGATCCAAGCGGTGTCAGCGACGAACTCGTCTCGCGCTTGCCCGCGCCATGGTTCACCAAGCCCGCACGACAGGGGTCCTCGATCGGGATCCGCAAGGTCTCGCTCGTCGACGACCTGCCCGAGGCCATGCACGAGGCCTACACCTACGACGACGTCGTGGTCATCGAACAGGGCATCGAGCGTGCCCGCGAGATCGAGGTCGGCCTGCTTGGCGACGAGGTGCTCGACGTCACGCGCCCCGGCGAGGTCCTGCCCTCGGGCGAGTTCTACGACTTCGAGGCGAAGTACCTCGGACACTCGGACCTGGTGATCCCGGCAGACATCCCCCAGCCGGTCGCCGACCGGATCGACCTGTTGGCCCGTCGTGCGTACCGCGCGATCGGGTGTCGCGGTCTGGCCCGCATCGACTTCTTCGTCAGCCCGGACGGCGAGGTGTTGATCAACGAGATCAACACGATCCCTGGGTTCACCCCCAGCTCGATGTTCCCGCGGCTGTGGGCTGCCGAGGGCGTGACCTACCCCCAGTTGGTCGCTCGACTGCTGGCTGACGCAGCCCTGTAGAAGGCGCTGGTGCGCCCCGTCTGAGTGGACGGGGTCGGTGGGGGTGGTGCTTCGTAGGCTTGGGTGCGTTCCCCCGCGGACCATCGCGACCTACCAGGAGGCGCGTCATCGACATCGAGCCGATCGAGTTGGAGGACCAGGAGACCGCGGCGATCCGTCGCCGGGTCGACCC
This sequence comes from Nitriliruptoraceae bacterium, assembly GCA_007120565.1. Taxonomy (GTDB): domain Bacteria; phylum Actinomycetota; class Nitriliruptoria; order Nitriliruptorales; family Nitriliruptoraceae; genus CSSed11-175R1. Next base: position 7,272 of record SKNK01000382.1, read on the forward strand.
CGACGAGTTGCCGTCGTGGGTCGCGGCGACCCAGGGCATCATCGCCACCCACCTGCAGAGCATCGGCGTCGCGACGATCGGCGCCCCGTTCCTGCGGGTCCACGAGCTCGGATCGTCCCCCGAGATCGAGGTCGGGTTCCCGGTTGCGGAGCGGATCACGCCCAAGGACGAGGTCGTGCCCGCCACCCTGCCGGGCGGACCGGCCGTCCTGTACCGCAGGACCGGTGGATTCGACGTCCTCGCCGACGGTCTGGAGGCGGTGGATGCGTGGATGCAGCAGCGCGGCGTTGAACCGACCGACGTCCCCTGGGTGATCGGCCACACGGGTCCGGCGACCGGCTTCGCCGCAGCCCCGGAGATCCTGGACATCCACCAGACCTACCGCGATTGATCGAGTGGGATCCGTGATCTCCTGGACCTGCTCGGATCAGTGAAGACAACTCGCCCTCAGATCAGAGGTTGACCACCGGGCAGGTCAAGGTCCGGGTGATGCCTGGGACGGCTTGGATCCGTGACACCACGAGCTTGCCGAGTTCGTCGACGTTCGCGGCCTCTGCTCGGACGATCACGTCGTAGGGCCCGGTGACGTCCTCGGCCGTGATGACGCCGGCTACCTCGGCCGCGGCGCGAGCGACCGCCGCCGCTTCGCCGAGCTCGGTCTGGATCAGGATGTAGGCCGCGACCTTCATGGAGGTGCCTCCCGCCGATACCCGACGCTAGCAAGCCGGGCGGTCGTGGGAGGCGAGAACCTCGAGGAGGTAGCTCCTCAGGACGTGACGGTCGGCCGCGTGACCTTGCCGGCCTTGATGCACGAGGTGCAGACCTTGAGCTTGACCTTGCGCCCGTCGACGACGGCGGTCATCTTCTGGATGTTGGGCGACCAACGCTTGGACGAGCGGCGGTGCGAGTGCGAGACCTGCTTGCCGAACCAGGGCTTCTTGTCGCAGAGGTCGCAGGTGGAGGAGGCCATGTCACTGCCTTGTCGTCGTCGTTCCCGCCCACGCGCGTGAGGCGCTGCAGGCCGGGAGGTCATCGTGGGGTCGCGGTCGTTCGATCGCTCCGCTGAGCGTGGCCGCAGCGAGGTGCCCACGTGCTGTGGGGGGAGTCGCTGAAGGTTGCCCGAGCGTCGCACCGACCGAGGGGCGACGAGCATGCGGATCGCGCGTAAGGGTAGCAGTGGCCCGGGGGAGGCGCGAGCTGTGCGCGGGGGCGGACAGCTACGCTCGAAGGCGGCGAGATCGTGGCGGCCCGCATGGGAGCGCAAGGTCACCAAGGAGCCAGAGGAGGCCGAGGGTGGTGCAGACGGCGGGAGCTCCCCTGTCCGTGCGCGAACTGCCTGCACTCCTCGAACGGGTCCATAGCGCGCTGACCGAGCGCCGCGATGTCCTGGATGACCTCAACGTCTTCCCGGTCCCCGACGGGGACACGGGGACCAACATGGCCCTGACGGTTCGATCGAGCCTGACCGCGTTGCGCGAGGCCCAGCCGGGCTCGGGCGCTCACCTGTCCCGCGAGGTGATCCGTGGTGCGGTCCGTGGAGCGCGTGGTAACTCCGGGGTCATCCTCAGCCAGGTGATACGTGCCGTCGTCGAGGAACTCACGGGACATCACGAGATCGATGCGGCGACCTACGCCAGGGCCCTCGAGCGTGCCCGTCGGCTGGCGTACGAGGCGGTGGCCGAGCCCGTCGAAGGCACGATCTTGACCGCGCTCGGCGCCGCGGCGGCAACCGCGCGCCAGGCGGTCGACGACGGCCACGACCTGGTTGAAGCATCCGCCCGGACGTGCGAGGCGGTTGCGGCCGCGGTCGAACGCACCCCGGAACTGCTGGCGGTGTTGCGGGAAGCTGGGGTGGTGGATGCTGGAGCCAGAGGATTCGAGGTCGTACTGGCCGCTGTCCACGGGCATCTGACCGGAGAGGCACCCCCGGTGCACCGTGACAGTCCTCGGCACGCCGAGCGGCGTCCCGAGGCGGGATGTCATGGCTCGCTCGCACATCCCTACGAGGTGCAGTACCTGCTCGATGCGCCCGACGAGCACGCCGCCGCCGTTCGGGACGGCCTGGAGAGCCTCGGTGACTCGGTCGTGGTCGTCGCCGCGGGCGGGCTCCTCAACGTCCACGTGCACACCGCCCACATCGGCCCGGCCATCGAGGTCGGCCTCGGGCACGGGCAGGCCAGCAACATCCAGGTCGTCCACCTGGGCGAACAGATGTCGCACCGGGCGGCCGCCAGTCACGTCAACGTTGCGGCCGTCGCGGTGCTCAGCGGTGTCGGGGTCATGGCCCTTGCCCAAGCCCTCCACGTCGAGGTCGTCGACGGCGCTGCAGGTCGGCTGCCGTCGGTTGCGGATCTCGTCGAAGCGGTTCAGCGCACCTCCGCCCACGAGGTGATGATCCTCCCTGGACACCGCAACGCGGTAGCGGCGGCGGTCCAAGCCGCAGAGATCGTGGAGAGCGACGTTGGGCGGCAGGTCTACGTGATCGAGGCGGCGTCCACCCCTCCGGCTGTGCTCGCTGCTCTGGCGGTGCTCGACCCTGAGGGTGACCCGGGAACGGTCCGTTCTGAGGTCACCGACGCGGCATCCGCGGTCCGGGTCGGCGAGGTCGTCGCCGCGACGCGCGATGCCGACACGCCGATCGGCGTCGTGCGTGCCGGGCAGCCTCTGGCCTTGGTTGCTGGTGAGGTCGTGGCCATCGAGGACGAGCCGACCGAAGCCCTGCGCAAGGTCGTGACCCGCCTGGAGCTCGCCCAGGCGGAGATCGTGACCCTGCTGGTCGGTGATGCGGTCACGGAAGCCGAGCGCAACTCGGCGGTAGCCCTACTCGAGGAGCTCGCTCCGGACGCCGACCTGGAGGTCGTTGAGGGAGGCCAGCGGCCGTCGCGGTACTGGGTCGGCGTCGAGTGAGCCTGCGCCTCGAGGACCGTGTCACCGAGCTGCCCGGGGTCGGGCCGAAGCTCGCGGCTCGATTGGATGATGCGTTCGAGATCCGCACGGTGGGAGACCTGCTGGAGCACTACCCGCGGCGCCACCAGGATGCCGGTGAGGTCCTCGACCTCTCCCAGGTCGCCGAGGGCGAGCCCGCAACCATGATCGGGGAGATCCTCGAGTGGTCCCGACGACGCACCTCGGGGAAGGGGCGACGTCGCTCCCTCGATATCGCTGAGGCCAAGGTGCGTCAGGCGAGCGGCGCGGTGTTCACCGCGACCTTCTTCAACCAGAACTGGCGCGCCAACCAACTCCCGCCGGGCACCGTGGTCGCGTTCAGCGGGAAGGTGAAGCGTTTCCGGCAGCAACTGCAGCTACCCAGCCCCGATGTGCAGCGGTTGGGGCAGATCTCCGGTGGTCTGGACGTGGGCTCGGCAGCAGAGCGCCTGCAGCACCAGCGGCTGTTGGCGGTCTACCCGGCCGTCGACGGTCTGCCGAGCTTCAAGCTCGCGGAGCTGGTCGAGGCTGCTTTCGAGGAGCTAGCGCCCCTCGACGACTGGCTTCCGGAGGATCTGCTGGACCGGCACGATCTGGTCGACCTGGACACGGCCGTCCGCGGGATCCACCTCCCGGAGGACCTCCAGACGCGTGACGCAGCGCGTCGGCGTCTGGTGTTCGATGAGCTGTACGTGCTGCAGCTCGGTCTGCAGTGGCGTCGTGCTCGCATGGAGGCGGATACCGTCGGCGCGGTCAACGCGCCGGTCGACGGCGGCCATGCGGACGGGTTCCTCGACGCCCTGCCGTTCCCCCCGACCGATGCACAGACGCGGGCCTTCGAAGGGATCGGCCAGGACCTCGCTCGTGCTCGTCCGATGCATCGGCTGTTGCAGGGGGACGTGGGGTCCGGCAAGACCATCGTCGCGGTCTGGTCCATGCTCAACGCCGTGGATCATGGCCGCCAGGCGGCGCTGATGGCCCCGACCGAGATCCTGGCGGACCAGCACCATCGAACCTTGACGCACCTGCTCGCTCCGCTGGGCGTGAACGTGCTCGATGGTCTGCGGATCGAACTGCTGACCTCGTCATCCACCACGGCGCACCGGCGGCGGGTGCTCGGCGAGTTGCTGGCGGGAGACGTCGACATCGTCGTTGGGACCCATGCCCTGCTCGAAGAGGGGGTGCGGTTCGCGGACCTCGGAGTGGTGGTGATCGACGAGCAGCACCGGTTCGGGGTCTCCCAGCGTGTCCAGCTCAAGGAGAAGGCCACCTCCTCGGGAGCATCTTCGGACCGGTCGGTGCTCCCCGACGTGCTCGTGATGACCGCGACGCCGATCCCGAGGTCGCTCGCCCTCACGCTGTACGGCGACCTCGACGTCACCGTCCTCGATGAGCTCCCTCCCGGCCGCGAACCGATCACGACCCAGCTGATCACCCCCGCTCAAGCTCACCGCCGCGACGCCCTCTACGACTTCATCCGCAAGGAGACCGGTGAGGGGCGAGGCGCCTACCTCGTGTGTCCGTTCGTCGAACCGTCGGATGTCCTCCCCGGAACGGCTGCCGTCGAGGAGCACGCCCGATTGTCCGAGGAGGTGTTCCCCGACCTCCAGGTCGAGCTGGTGCACGGGCGGATGTCGGCCGATGCCAAGGACGCGGCCATGGCTCGGTTCCGTGCTGGCGAGGCTCAGGTGCTCGTGTCGACCACCGTGATCGAGGTCGGGGTGGACGTGCCGCACGCGACCATCATGGTCATCGAGGATGCCGAGCGGTTCGGCATCAGCCAGCTCCACCAGCTCCGCGGCCGCGTTGGTCGCGGTGGTGGTCGCAGCTTCTGTGTGTTGTTCGCCGGCTGGAAGGGCGAGTTGACCGACGACGCTCGGGACCGGCTCGATGCCGTTGCCGAGACCACCGACGGGTTCGTGCTCGCCGAGGCTGACCTGCGGATCCGAGGTGCAGGGCAGTTGTTCGGCCAGAAGCAGTCCGGCCTGCCGGATCTGAAGCTCGCCGACCTCACCCAGGATCTCGAGGTGGTGGCGACCACGCGCGACCTGGCGAAGAGGGTGATCGAGGTCGACCCGGACCTGGCCGACGCTGAGCACGCGAGCCTGCGTTCCGAGGTGCTCGCCCGCCATGAGGGTGGCCTGGACGCGTTCCGTGCGCTGGAGACCGGTTGACCCTCCCCGCGTGTGGGTAGCGGGGTCTGTGGGGTGCAGTCGTGCACCCGAGAGACCACGCTTCGGGTCGGTCGGCGACTATGGGCGGGGTAGTGGGGTGTGTGGGTCTGATATCCGGCGATCGGAACCGGTGCCTGACGCCGGAACTCCGCGTAGCCGTTCACGTCGGTGTGAGCGATCGGTTCTTCGAACCAGACGAGGTCGTGCTTCTCGGCGAGTCTGGCGAGTCGGAG